>NZ_LARF01000031.1:0-28895 GCF_000980385.1 Ruminococcus sp. N15.MGS-57 | reverse complement strand
TGACCGTCAGTCCATTACCTTCTTATTATATCAAAATAAGCATAGCCTGTCACCACTGTAGTCAGCAGTTTGGACTATGCTAATATCATACCAAAGAGGGTGTGACCAATGGCTGAACAGCAGGTCTTTGCCACAAAGGGAAATCTTATACTTTATAAAAAGGCTCTGAAGCTTGCCGCATTGGGCTATGAGCTTCTGGACAGAAAAAGAAATATCCTTATAAGAGAGCTTATGAGCCTTGTTGACAAAGCAGGGGAGCTTAGAGGAAGCATTGAGGACACCTACAAGGAAGCCTACAGCGCACTCCAGCTTGCAAATATCTCCATGGGTCTTGTTACACCTTATGCAAATTGTATCCCTGTTGAAACAGGCGTTGAGATAAGCACAAGAAGCGTCATGGGCGTTGAGCTGCCAAAGGTCACCCTTAAAGAACGCCCTCTGAAAGTCACATACGGCTTTTCTCAGACCGATTCTCAGCTTGACAGAGCCTATCTTGCCTTTGAAAAGGTAAAACAGACCACAGCAGTCCTCGCAGAGGTGGAAAACAGTATCTACAGACTGTCCGTAGCCATAAAAAAGACACAGCGCAGAGCAAACGCCCTGCAAAACATAATCATTCCAAGAAATGAACACATAGTGAAATTCATTACTGACTCTCTTGAAGAAAAGGACAGAGAGGAGTTCTCACGAATGAAAGTAATAAAGGCGGCAAAGCTAAAGTCGGCACAGAAATAATAATTGTAGGGGCTGGCGCCCTCGACAGCCCGCTTTTCAACGTTGTTTTGTTTATTGTGGGGGCGGTCACTCTCCGTGACGGGCATTTCACGCCATAATTTTATTAATGCAACACCCTTGTACTGCACAAATAAATTGTAGGGGCGACCTGAGGTCGCACGTCTGGTCGCCAGCTTGCAGCATTATAAAAACATGAAAGGAAAGATAAAAAATGGAATATATCAAAAAAGTATTCAGAAGCTATTGGATATTGTCCATATTCTGCGTAGTGCTGGGCATTGCGCTCATAATCGACCCTAATTTCTTCACCGCCGCCATAGGCTATGTTATTGGTGGACTTTTCACCGCATTCGGTGCAGTGGAGCTTATAAGATACTTCGCCATGGGCAGAGACGACCAGAGCTATTCTTCAAGCCTTGTGAGAGGGATCATCCTCGCTGCCATAGGCATTTTCATTATCATAAGACCTGATTTTATCCCGAAAGTCATTGCCGTTGTCTGCGGACTTTATATGCTCATAAGCGGCATCGTGAACATTCAGGACTCCCTTAACCTTAGACGTGCAGGTGTAGAAAGCTGGAACGTAAGCTGTATCTCAGCCGCTGTTACCACTCTCGTTGGTATACTTCTCCTCTTTGACCCTCTTATTTTAGGGGAAACCGCAATGATAGTCCTTGGTATCGCTCTGCTTGTTTCAGGTGTGACGAATATCTTCGGCTGTTTTACCGCAGGCTCAAAGCTCAAAAAGGTAAATAAGCTTATGAAAAAAGAACTCAAAGACAGACCTGATAAGGATCATTATATAGATATTTAGGATATTATCGTAGGGGCGACCTAGGGTCGCCCACTTTTTTCACTATTTTAGCAGTTTGATGTATTTCTTTACAAAAATATGTGAATTTTATTGACATAGGATGTGATTTCACAAGTTTCAACAAATATTTTTGCATCGATTTGTAAAAGTCTATAAAAATTAAAAAAAGCCTTGACAAATGAGGTCAAAAGGTATATACTCATAACTGTAAACAGCAAAGGCGCTGTGAACCACTTAGGTTCGCAGTGTCTTTTTTTATTTTTCTTAGACTATAATTTATAATAGGAGGAATTCAATATGGCAAACGTTCCTGAATATTTCGGCTCAGACGTATTCAATGAATCAGTGATGAAAGAAAGACTTCCAAAGGCTACATACAAGGCTTTGAAGAAGACTATCGACAACGGCGATCCACTTGATATCGAGGTTGCAAACATCGTTGCAAACGCAATGAAGGACTGGGCAGTTGAAAAGGGCTGCACACATTACACTCACTGGTTCCAGCCAATGACAGGTCTTACAGCTGAAAAGCTCGACAGCTTTATCTCACCAACTGAGGACGGTCACGTTATCATGGAGTTCTCAGGCAAGGAGCTTGTTAAGGGCGAACCTGACGCTTCTTCTTTCCCTTCAGGCGGATTGAGAGCAACATTCGAGGCAAGAGGCTATACAGCTTGGGACCCAACTTCATACGCATTCATTAAGGAAAAAGCACTTTGTATTCCTACTGCTTTCTGTTCATACAATGGCGAAGCGCTTGATAAGAAAACTCCGCTTCTCCGTTCAATGGAAGCTATCAATAAGTCAGCTCTCAGAATTCTGAAGTTGTTCGGCTCAGACGCAACAAGAGTTACCTCAAACGTTGGTCCTGAGCAGGAATACTTCCTTGTAGACAGAGAGATGTATGCAAAGAGAGAGGATCTTATCCTTGCAGGCAGATCACTTTACGGCGCACCTGCTCCAAAGGGTCAGGAACTTGAAGATCACTATTTCGGTACTATCAAGACAAGAGTTCAGGCTTACATGAAAGATCTTGACGAGCAGCTCTGGAGACTTGGTATCTACGCTAAAACAAAGCATAACGAGGTAGCGCCTGCTCAGCACGAGCTTGCTCCTATCTATGGCACAACAAATATCGCCACCGACCACAACCAGCTCACAATGGAGATCATGAAGAGAACAGCCAGAAAGCACGGCTTCAAGTGCCTGCTTCATGAGAAGCCATTCGCTGGCATCAATGGTTCCGGTAAGCATAACAACTGGTCTATCTCAACAAACACAGGTGTAAACCTCCTCGACCCTGGTAAAACACCTGCTGAAAACGCTCAGTTCCTTCTGTTCCTTACAGCAGTTATCAAGGCTGTAAATGATTATCAGGATATCCTGAGAGCTTCAGTTGCTTCTGCTGGTAACGACCATAGACTTGGCGCTAACGAAGCTCCTCCGGCTATTATTTCTATCTTCCTTGGCGACGAGCTTACAGGCGTTCTCGATGCTATCGTAAACGGCGTTAAGTATGAGGACAAGAGAGTTGAGATGGAGATCGGTGTTGACGTTCTGCCACACTTCCCTAAGGATACAACAGATCGTAACAGAACTTCACCATTTGCATTCACAGGTAATAAGTTTGAGTTCAGAATGCCTGGTTCAAAGCTTTCAGTAGCAGGCCCTAACACAGTTCTTAACACTATCGTTGCTGACGTTCTCGATCAGTTTGCTGACGAGCTTGAAAAGGCTGACAACTTCCAGGACGCTCTTGACGATCTTATCAAGAGAACTATCAAGGAAAATCAGAACATCATCTTCAACGGCAATGGTTATTCAGACGAGTGGCCTGTTGAAGCTGAAAAGAGAGGACTTCTTAACCTTAAGTCAACTCCTGAAGCTGTTCCAACATTCCTTGCACAAAAGAATGTTGACGTATTCTCTAAGTACGGAGTTTATACAGAAGCTGAGCTTCAGTCAAGAGTTGAGATTCTCCTCGACGAGTATTGCAAGACGCTCAATATCGAGGCTCTTACAATGATCGACATGGCTAAGAAGGAGATCCTTCCTGCTGCCGCTAAGTATATCAAGGATATCGCAAAGACTGCTGAGCTTGCAAAGAGCTGCGGTGCTGAAACTGTATTTGAGGAAGAAACCGTTAAGGAAATCTCAGCTCTCGTAACTGAGATGTACAAGGCACTTGGCACACTGGAAGCTGATGTACAGAAAGTACACTCTATCGAGGACACACAGGAAATGGCAAACTACTTCCACGATACTATCTTTGCAGATATGGGCGCTCTCAGAGTTCCGGCTGATAAGATCGAAACACTGGTAGGCAAGGATTACTGGCCTTATCCAACATACAGCGACCTGCTGTTCTACGTTAAGTAAGGGACAATTCAAATTTTCAATATAACACGGACTTTATAACAAACTAACCACAGATCTACTATTTTGTTCCCCTACAGCCACAATAATATACAGAATGCACAATGAAGTGTATGACAGACCGAGCCGAATGGCTTTGGTCGTCATACACTTTTTTGTATTTTAGGAGGAAAAAGATATGACAAACACTGTAACAGTATTGGCTGAAAGCACAGGCTTCAGTGCCGTCAATACTATATGGGTACTGTTGGGAGCTGCACTTGTATTCTTTATGCAGGCAGGCTTCGCAATGGTTGAAACGGGCTTCACCCGTGCGAAAAACGCAGGTAACATAATCATGAAAAACCTGATGGACTTCTGTATCGGAACTCCGCTGTTTTGGCTCTTTGGTTTCGGTTTAATGTTTGGCGACGGAAAGTTCATCGGAGCTTACAAGGGAATAGCTGATTCAACATATGCCTCAGCTGCTCCAGACGGAGTGCCTTTCTTTGCTTTCCTTATCTTCCAGACAGTTTTCTGTGCAACAGCAGCAACTATCGTTTCTGGAGCTATGGCAGAAAGAACAAAGTTCATTTCTTATTGTATCTATTCAGCAATTATAAGCCTTCTGGTCTATCCTATCGAGGCTCACTGGATCTGGGGCGGCGGCTGGCTCGCAGACCTCGGCTTCCATGATTTCGCAGGTTCAACTTGTGTTCATATGGCAGGCGGCGTTGCAGCATTCGTTGGCGCAGCTATCCTTGGCCCTCGTATCGGTAAGTATGACAAGAACGGCAAGGCAAAGGCTATCCCAGGTCACTCACTTACACTTGGCGCACTTGGCTGCTTTATCCTTTGGTTCTGCTGGTTCGGTTTCAACGGTGCGTCAACAACTTCAATGGAAGGCGACGCTATCCCGCTTGCAGGTAAAGTTTTCGTAACAACAAACCTTGCAGCAGCAGTTGCAACTATCACAACAATGATTTTTACTTGGATCAAGTATAAGAAGCCTGATGTTTCAATGACACTTAACGCTTCACTTGCAGGTCTGGTAGCTATCACAGCTCCATGCGACACAGTTTCACCAGTATCAGCAGCTATAATCGGTATCGTTGCAGGTATCCTCGTAGTTGTAGGTGTAGAGTTTATAGATCAGGTACTCAAGATAGATGACCCAGTTGGTGCTTGTGGAGTTCATATGCTCAACGGTATGTGGGGTACTATCGCAGTGGGTCTTTTCTCAGACGGTACTTGCGGTGAAAAGGGACTCTTCACAGGCGGTGGAGCACATCTCCTTGGTATCCAGCTTCTCGGTATGGTATCAGTTATCGCTTGGGTAGCTATCACAATGACTATCGTATTCCAGATCATCAAGCACACGATCGGTCTTAGAGCTTCCGAGCAGGAAGAGATCCTTGGTCTTGACGTTACAGAGCATGGTCTTGTATCTTCTTACGCTGACTTCGCACCAGCAATGTCACAGGCAATGCTCAGCTATACAAAGGACGACGCAAAGAGCGTTGTAAAGGTAGACAAGTCAACAGAGCCTGTAGTTCCTGTTGAGAAGGCCATCAAGGTAGAATCTTATGCAACAGACGCACCGTCTGCTGACGGCACACCTAAAATGACAAAGGTCGCTATCATCTGCAAGCAGCAGAAGCTCAACGATCTTATCACAGCTTTGGAGGACATCGACGTAACAGGTGTTACAGTAACGAACGTTCTTGGCTGCGGAATGCAGAAAGGACAGCCTGAGTATTACCGTGGCGCAGTTGTTGAAACAAATCTGCTGCCAAAGGTAAAGGTCGAGGTCGTTATTTGCAAGGTACCAACAAGAGCAGTTATCGATGCTGCAAAGGCAGCCCTTTATACAGGTCATATCGGAGACGGAAAGATCTTTATATACAACATTGAGAACGTAGTAAAGATCAGAACGAATGAAGAGGGTTATGACGCACTTCAGGACGATTAAGCCTTAAAGATGACGGGTGACTACCCAATAAAATTGCCCCCATCCCACTTATAAATTATAGCTTGGAACCCGTGGTCGGAGAAATTCGGCTGCGGGTTTCAAGTTTTTATGAGTGGGAGTATAAGTGAGGAATGAGGAGTGAGGAGTGAGGAGTGAGGAATGGGCAAAGCCGACCAGAGTAAAGAACAAGCACAAAGTAAAAGTCAGCACCGAGCGGAGCGATTTTGCGGCGGAAGAACTTGCCCGAATAAGATGTAGGGGAGAGTTTTTGCGGTTATCGGACAATGTTGTCATCGTGGCTTGTTACTTCGACGGGCGAACGGTGTTCGCCCCTACATATACATTGTGCGGTCATTAGAATTTGTGCAATAAAACAAAAACAGGACAGCCCTCATGAGCTGTCCTGTTTGCGTTAATGCGAATTATTCTTCTATTTCTGTGGTCTTGATGTGAAGCTCTTCAAGCTGCTTCTCGTCTACTGTGGACGGACAAGCACTCATAAGCTCGCTGGCGTTCTGTACCTTTGGGAACGCTATTACATCTCTAAGGCTGTCGGCATTGCAGATTATCATGGAAAGTCTGTCAAGTCCTATGCCCATGCCGCCATGCGGTGGTGCGGCATAACGATAGGCGTCTACGAGGAAGCCGAACTTTGCTTCTATCTCTTCGTCTGTCATGCCCAGTGCTTCAAACATTTTCTGCTGAAGCTCAAAGTCTGTTATTCTCATTGAGCCTGATGAAAGCTCTGTGCCGTTGAGGACAAGATCCCACGCCTTTGCACGGACGTTTGCAGGGTCGGTGTCAAGATAGTCAAGACACTCCTCCATTGGCATTGTGAATGGGTGGTGTGCTGCTACCCATGTGTCGTTCTCGTCATCATACTCAAAGAATGGCATTTCTGTTATCCATACAAAGTTGAACTTGCCCTCCGGGATAACGCCAAGACGCTTTCCGCAGATAAGTCTGAGTGCGCCCAAAGTTGGAAGAACTACCTTGTTCTTGTCTGCACAGATGAGGATAAGGTCGCCCTTTTCTGCTCCAACGGCTGTGTTTATCTTCTCAAGATCGCCTTCGCCTAGAAACTTCTTGAATGAGCAGTTTGGCTCGTCTGCCCAGCGGATATACGCAAGACCTTTTGCACCTATGCCCTTTGCGTGCTCAACAAGCTTGTCGATCTCTTTTCTTGTGTATGTTGCCGCACCGCCCTTGACGTTTATTGCACGAACTGAGCCGCCTGCCTCGATAGCTGACTTGAATACCACAAAGTCTATATCCTTAACGGTATCTGTGATATCCTGTATCTCCATGCCGAAACGTGTATCAGGCTTGTCAGAGCCATAACGGCTCATAGCGTCTGCAAATGTAAGTCTTGGCAGTGGGAGCGTTACCTCTACACCGAGTATCTCTTTGAAAAGCTTTTCGATATAGCCCTCAATACAAGCCTGGATATCCTCCTGATCGACAAAGGACATCTCAAGGTCTATCTGTGTGAACTCAGGCTGTCTGTCAGCTCTAAGATCCTCGTCACGGAAACATCTTGCAAGCTGGATATACCTGTCATAGCCTGATATCATAAGGAGCTGCTTGTATATCTGCGGTGACTGTGGAAGTGCATAGAACTTGCCTGCGTGAACTCTTGAAGGAACGAGGTAATCTCTTGCACCCTCTGGGGTGGACTTCATCATCATAGGAGTTTCTATCTCAAGGAAACCATTGTCATAGAAATACTCTCTTGTTATCTGAGCGATCTTATGACGGGTGATGATATTCTTCTGAAGCTTTGGATTTCTAAGGTCAAGGTAGCGGTATTTGAGCTTCAGCTCATCGTTTACCTTATCTGAGTTTGTTACCTCAAACGGTGTTGTTTCAGCCTTTGAGAGAATTCTCAGGTCTGTTACGGCAACTTCTATCTTGCCTGTTTTTAGCTTTTCGTTCACGCTCTCACGAGGACGTACCATACCCTTTGCCATGAGGACATACTCGCTTTTTACAAGCTGAGCCTTTTCAAAAACGGCTCTGTCAGTTTCATCATTGAATGCAAGCTGTACAAGTCCAGTTCTGTCACGGAGATTGATGAAGATAAGGTTGCCCATATCTCTTACTCTGTCGGCAAAGCCGCATACAACGACTTCCTGCTCTGTTTCAGGCACTTCGCCGCAGTAATGGGTCCTGCGTAAGCCCTTCATTGTATCAAGTTTCATTTTACATTACTTCCTTTTCTTTGGGTTTATATTGATAAAAATTATTCGTCGCTTTCGTCTGTTTTGCTGACGGCAGGCGGGAAGCTGTCGAGATAGGCTCTGACGAACTTCTTCTTGTTGTCCCAGAACATGAGGAACAATCCCACGAGCCATATTGCGGCAAAGCATACTGCGCCTGTTTTCTCTTCCAGTGCCACAAGCATAAGGGTGAGGAAAAGCACAATCACCGTCCATATGACGCCCACAACATAGGCATAGATAGGCTTTCTGAACTTGCCGTATATCCTAGAGCCGTTGGGGGTCTTTTCTACCTTGCCATAAAAGCCTGTTGAGCCTCCGTCACGCTTTTTGGCGGTGTGGTGGAATATCTGAAAGCTTTCGGCGTCTGTGCGGTAGCCATAAAAAATGGTATCGTCACGGTGGTTTTTCATGAACTTGCTTTGGGAGAGAATGTTTATGGTGGGTCTATGCTCGATAAGGTCACCGTCAAGCTTTCTGAGAACTCTTTTGGGCGAAAGTGAGGTCTCCACCTCATAGGTCACGGGTCTTATTGCAAGCATTATTTATCTTCCTTTTTATCGGGATAATCAGCAGGGTCAAAGACCTTGTCGTTTATCTTTATCTGTCCGCCTGTGTGGGTGTTGCAGAGCATACCATAGATAGTGCCGCATTTTGTACACCTGAACTGGTGGAAAAGCTTTTCAGCATACCACTTGTTGTCGTTATCCATTATCTTATCAAGTGGGCAGGTCTGATAGGTCATTTCAACTTCCCCTGCCAGCAGCATTCTTGCAAGAGAACCTATGCAGAGCATATATTCCTGCGGAGTGTGTATTTCTACCAGAGGTATTTTCTCGCACTGTTCACATCTCATTGCTTAGTTCTCCTTTCCGATAAATTTCTCTATATCAGCATCGATATCCTTGAACATATCCGCCATGAGGGCGTTTGAAAAGTTCTCGGCAATGGTGTTGTCAAGCCTGATATCTGTCTGCTCGCCTGTTGCCATGTTTTTGAGCTTTGCAACGCCTGATTCTATCTCGTTGTCGCCAAGCACCATAACGAACTTTGCACCTGTTTTGTTTGCATACTTCATCTGAGCGTTAAGTCCTTTGCCTATAAGGTCATATTCTACGAAACAGCCCTCTTCTCTAAGCTCGGAGGCTATGCCCATTGCCTTTTTAAGGGCGTCCTCGCCCATTGGTACGATATAAAGGTCGCAGGTCTTTGGCTCCATATAGTCGCAGCCCTGAGCGTCCATTACCATGAGAAGTCTTTCAAGACCAAGACCGAAACCGAGGGCAGGGGTTGGCTTTCCGCCAAGCTGCTCGATAAGTCCGTCATAACGTCCGCCACCGCAGACTGTGCCCTGTGCGCCTATCTCATCGGTGATGAACTCGAAAACTGTTCTTGTATAGTAGTCAAGACCTCTTACTATCTTAGGGTTGATGTCAAAGTCGATGCCCATTACGGAGAGGTACTCCTGAAGCTTCTCGAAGTGTTCTTTGCAATCATCACAGAGATAATCGAGGATAACAGGGGCGTCCTTGCCAAGCTCCTGACAGTGTTTGACTTTACAATCAAGTATTCTCATTGGATTTTTGTCAAGTCTGTCCCGACAGGTCTCGCAAAGCTGGTCTTTTCTTGCGGCAAAATACTCTTTCAGAGCCTTGCGATATTCTGCACGGCAGGTTGGACAGCCTATAGAGTTGATGTTGAGCTTGATGTTTCTGAGTCCTGCTCTGTCAAGAACGCTTTTTGCAAGTGAAATTACCTCTGCGTCTGCTCTTGGGCTTTCAGAGCCGACCATTTCACAGCCGAACTGGTGGAACTCTCTGAGTCTGCCTTTCTGTGTATTCTCGTGTCTGAAAAATGAGAGGATATAATAGACCTTTTGCGGCAGACCCTCGTTCATAATGCCGTTTTCAAGGACAGCTCTCATTGTGCCTGATGTTCCCTCCGGGCGGAGTGTGAACTTTGAGTCGCCTGCTGCGGAAACTGAATACATCTCTTTCTGAACAACGTCTGTTGTTTCGCCAACAGAACGCACGAACAGACCTGTTTCCTCGAAAGTTGGTACTCTTATTTCTTTGAAGCCGTATATTTCGGCAGCTTCGGAAACTATCTTCTCTACAGTGTGCCACTTATAGACCTTTGAGGGAACAATGTCTTCTGTGCCTTTTGGCTTTTTAACTATCAATGCCATATAATAACGATCCTTTCTGTATTTTGTCTTGAACTTTTGAATACCGATATCGTTTAAATAGCTGTGATATCGGAACGTTGTTAATAAACGGGCGAACACTGTTCACCACTACATTAAAGAGCCTTGGTGCTGTAATTACAACGTTTCAAATTTCAAAATCGTCAATAAAACCTTTTTTTATATAATAACCGAATTTAAGACATTCGTCAAGTGCTGTTGTGCTGCCTTTTTCGGTCATTGACCAATTATTTCGCTGAGTGCTGCCACGGCTGGCAGGGCAGGGGATAATTTTCTGTGTGAAAAAGTGCTCTGCAAGCTTTTTTGCACGCCGCATATGATATGCGGTAGTGACTATAATAATGCTTTTGCAGTTTGGGAAATGCTTTTTTACAAGCTTGGCTGCGTTTTGCAGATTTTCCACGGTATCAAGAGAATGTGTTTCCACAGTTATGGCGGAGGTCGGTATGCCGCATTTTTCGGCGGATATGAGCATGGCTTTATATTCTGCCATGTCACCAAGGGAAGTCTTTTGCACTTTTCCGCCGCAAAATATGAGATGTGGGGCTTTTCCCTCGTGAAAAAGCTTTGCCGCAAGGGGAACACGATAGTCGCAGGCTTTGCGGCTTCCCAGAACTATTATGACGTCGGCAGTTTCGCCTTTATAGTCAAGACCCTTGAAAAGAAGCTTGTCTACTATTTCGGGGGTGATGTTTTCTTTTGTTAACTGGCTGGCTTTCATTGTTATACCGCCTTTGCTTTTTGGTGTGCTGAGATAAGGTATTCGAGAGTGAGTGAAGAGCGAAAAAGCGGGACGTCGCATTCTTGTTTCACAGAAATTGAGCTGCTCCACTACGAGTGGTGGATAAAAAAATAAAGCCGTCCCCTAGTAAGGGACGACTTTTACCGTGATACCACCCTAATTATCCGAACACTTTCGTGCCGGATCACTCTAACGCTTTAACGCAGCTATACGTCCGTTCTTGAACAAACGGAAGCTCCAAGGTGTCCTTCTTCCTGCCCTTTGTGTGAACCCTCTCACCAACGGCTCTCGCTGAAACATAAGAACGGAATACTCTCCCTTTCATCGCTTTTGTATATGAAATTTCAATTATATCTTTGTAGGATTAACGATATCTCTCCAGTCAAGATCGCCTCGCTCAAGTGCATGGATAAGCGCTTCAGCGGTGGCAATGTTTGTGGCTACCGGAATGTTGTGTACATCGCAAAGTCTGAGGAGATTCATATCATTAGGTTCGTGTGGCTTCACTGAGATAGGATCTCTGAAAAACAGAAGCAGGTCTATCTCGTTGCAGGATATTCTCGCTGCGATCTGCTGGTCGCCACCCTGTGAGCCACTGAGATAACGCTGAACGTTAAGGCCTGTTGCTTCGGCTACCATTTTTCCTGTAGTACCGGTGGCACAAAGATTGTGCTTGCTGAGTACACCGCAATAGGCGATACAGAACTGTACCATGAGTTCCTTTTTTGTGTCATGAGCAATAAGTGCAATATTCAATGGAAACCCCCCGTTTATATATTAGTATATTAATGAACAAATAAGTTTCGTTATATAAAACAGCCGCACTACGCGCAGATATCCTCACGCACACGGCTGATAATATACTCAGACCTTGATGGAGAGGGGTATATGCTCGCCCTTTATTCTTCTTGAAATAGCAGAGAATGCAAGGAAGCCCATAGAGCTTGATGAAAGCGGCGCACCCTTTCCTGTTGCAAGAGGGATAGCACTGTCCTCAGGGATAACACCCAGAAGCTGAACGCCGACTGTGTCGATGATAGCGTCAAGGTCGTCCATTTCGTCAAACTCGAATATTCTCTTGTTTGCCTTGTTGATAACAAGTCTTTGCTTCTGATTTCCTCTCTTATAGAACTCATCTGACATCATTCTCGCATCTCTTACGCATACAGGGTCAGGAGTTGTAACTATAAGAATAAGGTCGGAATTAGTAACTATATCAAATACAGAACCGTTGATACCTGCAGAGGTGTCAATGATTATGTATTCAAAATACTTTCTCATTTCCTGTGTGATCTTTTCGATATCCTCAGCCTTGAGCTGAACGAACGGGTCGGACGGAGCACAGAGAACGCTCAGGTTTGAAGCAAGCTTAACAGTTGTTGTTGCCTTGTATACGTCGCAAGTACCCTCAAGAACGTCACCTAGATCGTATGTAATATTACCCTGCATACCAAGCATGATATCCATACATCTCAGACCAAAGTCAAGCTCAATTATAAGTGTACGGTTTCCCTGCTTGGCAAGGGCATAACCGAGACAGGCGCTTATAGAAGATTTGCCTGTTCCGCCTTTACCGGAAGTAACTGCAATAATTTTTGACATAAAACTCATTGCTCCTTTCATATATCAATCCTGCGGCTGACCGCAGAACGCATCAGCAATAATAACTTGCCCCTTCACAGCCGTGAAAAGGCAGATTTAAGAAAACGTTTCAGTACCCTCCGCAGGCAATGCGGAGAAGCATAGCGTTACCTAATAATATTGTACCACATATTTTGAAATTGTCAAAGACATTTGTACAAAAAAGTACAAAATCGTTAATTCACCTTAATTTGTACTTTTGTTTTTGTCAATTTTGCACAATGCCATATCAGTGCTACAGAGTTTGTAATAATAAATCATAGCAAACCGATAAATTTATTATACAATAATATTATTAATGCTATAAAAATTATTTTTGAAAATTATATAACAAAATAAAAAATCGGACAGGTAGTTATAATTTTTGGGACAATACATATAAATGTACAAACTTTGAAAACAGAAAGCGAGGAAAAGGGTATGTTTATCAAGACAATAAAAGTAAGAAAGCCAACATTTGCGGTGATCGGGGCGGTTCTGGCGGCGTTGGCACTGTTGGCGGTGATAATAGTGACAGTGGTGAGGATATCGTCGCCTGCGGTGTACGAGATGAAAAGCGAAGCGCAAAGACAGGCGTTTTTGAAAGAAATGGGCTGGGAGGTGTCTGACGAATACGATGAATGCAAGGCGGTGACCATACCGAAAGAATTCAATGAGGTGTATGAAAAGTATAATAAGCTTCAGAAGCAGCAGGGCTTTGATCTGGAGGACTATAAAGGGAAAACCGCTGAGGTGTATACATATGCTGTGAAGAATTATGGGAATAAGAAGCAGGAGGTCAGGGCTAATCTTATCGTCTGTGAGGGACAGCTTGTGGGAGGAGATGTATGCTCAGCGGAACTGGACGGATTTATGCAGGGGCTGAGGAAAAAGTAGGCGTCTGAGCGTGGAACGCCGGAATTATGCAAAAGGGGAAACTAAAACGCCTGTGGAGCATATCTGCAGGCGTTTTATTGCTAAAACTTCTGCGCATATTTGACTTTTGGCGGTATCGTATGCTATAATCTTTATAAGAAAATTGTCAGAAAGGCTTTTGCTATGAGACTTGATAAATTTGTTTCTTCACAGCGTAATGATATTTCCCGAAGCATGGTGAGAGAGCTTTGCAGAAAAGGTCAGGTGACTGTAAACGGAAAGACCGCCAAGGCGGCTGATACTAAGGTCAGCGAAAACGATATTGTTGCTGTAAAGGGCGTGGAGATATGCTATAAAAAGTTTGTCTATATAATGATGAACAAGCCGCAGGGTGTGGTTTGCTCCACTTGTGACGGAGAGTCGAAAACTGTCCTTGAGCTAGTACCTCCTGAGATGTTCAGGGAGGGACTTTTCCCTGCGGGCAGGCTCGATAAGGATACTGAGGGCTTTGTGCTTCTCACTGATGACGGAGCTCTCGCCCACAGAATGTTGTCCCCTAAGACCCATGTTCCGAAAACCTATTTCGTCAGACTTCGTGACCCTTGGCAGGAAAATTATGCTCAGGCGTTCGCTGAGGGCATGACTATCGACGGCGGAGAGAAATGTTTGCCTGCGGAATTTTCCGCAAGTGTGAACTGTCCCGATGAATGTACTGTTGTGCTTCATGAGGGTAAGTATCATCAGGTCAAGAGAATGTTTGAAAAGCTGGGAAATAAAGTTGTTTTTCTTAAGCGGATAAAGATCGGAGAACTGCCTTTAGATCCGGACCTGCCTCTTGGAAGCTGTTTAGAAATAATGCACAAAGATGTTGAAAGATTATTGACAGCGAAATCGTTTAAATGTAAGTAATTACCTATTCTATGTGAATTTTCGTCAATATTCATAATGAGATATAATAAAGTTTAGTAAAAAAAACTCTTGCGGGTATGTTAAAAATTTGTTATGATTAAAGCATAGCTAATTAGGATATTAGTAAAATTCAAATAGGGAGGTCCTTTTTTAATGGCAAGTGTATCATTAAGGGAAATTTATAAGAAGTATGCAGGCGGCGTTATCGCTGTTTCAGACTTCAACATTGAGATCAAGGATAAGGAGTTTATCATCCTCGTAGGTCCTTCTGGTTGTGGTAAGTCTACAACACTTAGAATGATCGCAGGTCTTGAAGAGATCAGTGAAGGTGAGCTTTACATCGGCGACAGACTTGTAAACGACATCGCTCCTAAGGATAGAGATATCGCAATGGTATTCCAGAACTACGCTCTGTATCCTCACATGACAGTATTTGAGAACATGGCATTCGGTCTGAAGCTCAGAAAGGTACCAAAGGACGAGATCGCAAGAAAGGTAGAGGAAGCAGCAAGAATACTTGACATCGCTCACCTTCTTGACAGAAAGCCAAAGGCTCTCTCCGGTGGTCAGAGACAGCGTGTAGCCCTCGGTAGAGCTATCGTTCGTGAGCCACAGGTATTCCTTCTTGACGAGCCTCTTTCAAACCTCGATGCTAAACTGAGAGCACAGATGAGAACTGAGATCTCTAAGCTCCATAAGAAGCTCGGTACTACATTCATCTATGTAACTCATGACCAGACAGAGGCTATGACAATGGGTGACCGTATCGTAGTTATGAAGGACGGTTACATCCAGCAGATCGACACACCAACAAATCTTTACAACGATCCAGTAAACCAGTTCGTTGCAGGATTCATTGGTTCACCACAGATGAACTTCATCGACGCTAAGCTTCTCAAGGTAGACGGCAAGTATGTTGTTGAGTTCGGTTCTGAGGATACAAAGACAACAAGAGGCGTTAAGTATCAGGTAACAGTTCCAGAGTCTAAGGTAGATCCTGAAGTTCTTGAGCCACTGGTTGATCAGGAAGTTGTTCTTGGTGTTCGTCCAGAGTGTATCCACGATGAGCCTGCATTCCTCGCTCAGGCTACAACAGGCGTTATCAACACAACTGTTGAAGTAACTGAAATGATGGGTGCTGAAACATATCTGTACCTCAACTGCGAGGGTATCCAGCTCACAGCTAGAGTTTCACCTCGTTCTGACGTTCGTCCACAGGATGAGCTTAAGGTTGCTATCGATCCTAACAGAATCCATATCTTCGATAAGGAAACTGAGAAGGCAGTTCTTAACTAATAAGAATTTTTATCATATTGATATAACCAAAAAGTACGGCTTTGTCCGTACTTTTTGTGTTATATGCGGTGTGAAACCGATTTCGCTATCATAGATTAGAAAGGTACAAATAATGAATACAAAAAAATTGTTGGCAGTGCTTGTGAGTGTTGCTATGTGCGGAGCGGCTTTTGCAGGCTGCGGAAATAATGCGGACAGCTCAAAGGCTGAAAGCAAAGCGGAGTTTTCAAGCTCGCAGGTTGAAAAAATGCCTGAAACTGACGAGGAGTGGACGCAGGCTATGTATGACAAGGCTATGGTGTCATACGGCAACACTTCTATGATGCAGAATGTTATAAAGAAAGCACAGTCAGGCGAAAAGGTCACTGTGGCGTATCTTGGCGGCTCTATCACTGAGGGTATTTCTGCCGGTGCAGACGGCTGTTATGCTAAGCTCACTTATGATTATTTTGCACAGAAATTCGGTACGGGGGATAACGTCCAGTATGTGAACGCAGGTCTTAGCGGTACGCCGTCTAAGCTTGGAATACTCAGGCTCGACAGAGATGTGCTGGCTTATGAGCCTGACATATGCTTTATCGAATTTGCAGTAAATGACGGCACTGAGACTGACTATCAGAACGCTTACGAGTCCATAGTCAGAACGCTTTTGCAGAAGAATATCACTCCTGTTCTGCTGTTCTCGGTGACAGAAAACGATCATTCTGCTCAGGATTATATGAAGCAGATAGGCGAGTTTTATCACCTGCCGATGATATCATACTGTGACGCTCTAAGATATCTTTTCGCAAACAACAGAATGACTTGGAAAGATTTCTCTGACGATCAGTCACACCCTAACACTGAGGGTCACAAGCTTGTGGCTTCAATGGTGGACTACTATTTTGACACTGTTATGGACGTTGCACCAGAGGGCGATTATGTTATGCCCACAGACACTGTTTTCTCTCCACGAGAGGTGGACGCTCATATGTATGAGGGCGACAGCCTTACACCAACAAGCCCTGGAAGTTGGAAGGAAGGCTCTACTATCGCAAGCTTCACAAATGGCTGGACTTACGACAACACCGGAGATAACAGCCCTATCGTATTCGACTTCAAGGACAAAAAATTCTTGTACATGATATACAAAGAGGTGAAGCAGGGCGAGTTCGGCAAGCTTCATGTTAAGGTAACAGCAGACGGAGAGGTGTATGACGAAAGCGATTACGATACCATAAGCCCGTCAGGCTGGGGAAATGCTCAGATACAGAATATCGCCATGATGCCTGAAGCAACTAACTATACCGTTGAGATATCAATGGCGGCAGGCGATGAGGACAAGCATGGAGAAGTGCTTGCCTTTGGCTATACTGAATAGCTGTTTGAAATTTTAGCAAAAATAATAAGGCAGATGGTTTTTTTAGCGGCTGTGGGAACGGCTTGCTCTGGAAAGCCGTCTGCCTGTTTTTTGTGTGTATTTATGTGGCGTTATGCTTAGAATTGTAGGGGACGGCGCCCTCGACGTCCCGCTTCGGGGAGTTGCGAGGTTTGAGTTTCCATAAACCATGTGGGTGAACTAAACGGGCGAACACTGTTCGCCCCTACATTGTTCGTGCGTTGTTTCGCAAATTGTTGTCAACAATAAGATAACAAAAGTTGTGTCATTGTCACAGAAATTCGTGAAATCAGGGCGGATTAACTGCATTTTTGCGTATTGCAAAAATCAAAAATAAATGTTATAATCAGTTGTGTATCACTATTTTCAGAAAGGCAGGCGGATAATGTGGCGGAAAAGATAAGCGAAAAAATACAAAAGAAAAAACCGAAAAAACTTATAAATATGATATTCTCACAGAAAACCACTATTATCCTGCTTCTTGCATTGCAGCTTATTTTCATTTTTATCATCTTCCAAAGCTTCGCTGTGCATTATGCCTATCTGCATATCGTTTTTTCTACTGTGGCTATCGTGCTTGCTATCTATATCCTTAACAGCAGCGAGAACCCTGCCTATAAATTGGCATGGATAGTACCCCTTGTTATCGTGCCTATCTTTACGGTGGTGCTTTATATATTACTCAAAAATCAGTTTTCAACAAGAAAGGTCAGAAACCTTTATGCTAAGAAATCCGCCAATACAAGACCTTTTCTTAAAACAAATAAACAGATAATGAGCTATCTCCATGAAAGTGAGCCTGACTTTTATAAGCTTGCAAACTATGTGGATAAGTCGGGGGGCTACCCTGTCTGCGGTAATACGGAGGTCACTTATTTTCCCCTTGGCGAAGATAAGTATAAGGCTATGCTTGAGGAGCTTCAGAAAGCTCAGGAGTTTATCTTTATGGAGTATTTTATTATCGACGACGGCGAAATGTGGCGTGAGATAGTTAAGATACTTCTTGAAAAAGCTAAGGCGGGCGTGGAGGTAAGACTGCTCTATGACGGCATGGGCTCTCAGTTCACTTTGCCTTTCAGATATAAGAAAAAGCTTACCGACCAAGGGGTAAAATGCCTTGTTTTCAATCCTTTCCGCCCTATGCTTTCTACTATACAGAATAATCGTGACCATAGAAAAATTCTCGTTATAGACGGCAACGTGGCTTTCAACGGGGGCGTTAATATTGCCGACGAGTATATAAACCGCAAAGAGCGTTTCGGTCATTGGAAAGATACCGCCGTTATGCTAAAGGGCGACGGCGTTTGGAATTTCACCATGATGTTTCTGCAAATGTGGGAAGTCATCTCAGGTGATAAAACTGAGTATAATATGTACCGCCCCACTGTAAAAAACGTTGTGAACAACGGCTATGTTATCCCCTACGGTGACTCCCCTCTCGATGACGAGAATGTGGGCGAGCTTGTCTATATGGATATGATAAACAATGCCAAGGATTATATCTATATCTCTACCCCGTATCTTATTCCTGACAACGAAATGCTCACCGTCCTGGGCTATGCGGCAAAAAGCGGTGTTGATGTTAGGATAATCACTCCTGAGATACCTGATAAATGGTATGTGAGCGTTATAACAAGGTCTTTCTACAGAGATCTTGAAACGCTGGGTGTGAAAGTCTATGAGTATAAAGGCGGCTTTAACCACGCCAAAATGTTCCTCTCGGACGATAAGTCAGCTGTGGTGGGCACGATAAATCTCGACTACAGAAGCTTGTATCTCCATTTTGAGTGTGCAACTTATATGTACAAAACAAGTTGTATAAAGGATATAAAAGCGGACTTTGACGATATGTTTGAAAACCGCTGTCATAGAATAACACATGACGATATAAATAACCGCAGCTTCTGGTCAAGGTTCATGTCGGTCATTCTCAGGACCATTGCGCCTCTTTTGTAAAAATGTATTTTACGAGGCATCAGGGGAAAAATAAGCCTATCTTTGCTTTTGCATAGCTTGGAGGGCTTTTATGATACTTCTGAATAAATTGTTTTCGGCAGAAAAGTCTGCAAAGGGCAGAGTGGACTATCCTCTCTTGCTTCTCGGTGCGGTCATATATGGCGTGAGCGTTGGGTTGGTTTTAAGCCCTAACGAAATTGCCCCCGGAGGTGCTTCGGGGCTTGCTGTCATGTTGTCAAGATTTCTGCCTCTTGGTGTCGGCTCGCTTACAATGGCGATAAATCTTCCTTTGTTGGCGGTTAGCCTTTATGTGTTCGGCTGGCATTTTCTTTTGGGAACTGTTGTAGCTATTGCAGTTTCAGGTCTGACTGCGGATATGTGTACGCTTTTTACACCACTTACAAATGATATTTTTCTCAGCGCAATAGCAGGCGGTATTCTGTTGGGCGCAGGCTGTGGGATAGTTTTTCGTTCAGGGGGAACAACAGGCGGAACTGATATCGCCGCTAAGCTTATCAAAAGGAAAAAGCCCTACATGGCGGCAGGGCAGATCTTTATGCTTGCAGACGGTGTGATATGTGTGCTCAGCGGTTTTGTTTTCGGCAGTATCGACAACGCACTGTATTCGTTCTTTACACTGTGGGTTTTCTCAAAAACATTGGATATGATGCTCTACGGCGGCGACAGAGGAAAGCTTGCGCTGATAATAAGCCCTGCCGCAGATAAAATACTCCATAGGCTCCTTAATGAGGGCAACTTGGGGTGTACGGTCATAAAAGCCCGAACGGGATACACGGGAGAGGACAGAGATCTTATACTTTGCGCAGTGAGAAAACGCAGGATAACGGACGTTCGCAGGATAGCGGCGGAAACTGACGAAAAGGCTTTCGTGCTTGTGGGTGACGTGAGCGAGATAATAGGCGAGGGTTTCAGGCTCTCTGATGAATACTTCTGAAAGGACATTACAATGGACATAAAAGATTTTAAGGGACACATTTTCGACTTGGACGGCACTCTGACAAAATCAAATCACGTTTGGTCAAAGATAGACGAGGAATTTCTCGGCAAGCGTGGGATAAAAGTGCCTGAGGACTATTTCAAGCAGGTGTCTGCAATGAATTTCGAGCAGGCGGCTGTTTATACAAACGATAGATTTTCTCTGGGTGAGAACATTCAGGATATAATGAAAGAATGGTTCGATATGGCGGTGTATGAGTATACGAACGTTATCGGGCTTTGCGGAAACGCAGGGGAGTATGTGCGAAAGCTTAAGGAACAGGGCAGGAAGATAGCATTGGCGACCGCTTCAACTGAGGAGCTTTATAAGCCTGTGCTAAAGAGAAACGGCATTTTGGATCAATTTGATTGCTTCGTGTCTACAGAGCAGGTGGAGAGGGGAAAAGGCTTCCCTGATGTTTATGAGCTGGCGGCTGAAAAACTGGGGCTTGAAGCAAAGGCTTGCGTGGTTTATGAGGATATCGTTGAGGGCATAAAGGGAGCGAAAGCCGGTGGGTTCTTTGCTGTGGCTTGCTTGAATGACCATTACTCGCATGACTGGGACGAGATGAGAGAGATCGCAGATGCGACCGTGGAGGACGGGGAGTTTCCGGTTTAATGAGGAATGAGGAATGGGCATAGCTGACCATAGTTGTGCACAAGTATAAAGTAGAAGTCAGCGCCGAGCAGAGCGAGCACTTAAACGCAGGCTCAAGCCCGGCGTTAGAGGGCTTGTGGGTTCTTAGGGCAAAGCCCTAAGCGGAGCTTGAGGCAGAGCCTCATTCGGCGACAGCCGACAAGGTGCAGATTTAATTAGAAAAAGCACGCAAAAGTCTGATGTCAAATAAAGGTAATATCGGAGCAAAAATCTGCACCGCCTACCCTATCCCTAAGTAAATGTAAATCCGCAAAGAGCGTAGCGATTTTGCGGCATGGCAAATTTGCCCGAAGAAAAATAATCATCGCCGACAGGCGATACCATAATTCCTCACTCCTCATTCCTCACTCCTCACTCGACAAACGATAAAATTTACAAAAAATTAATAAAATCCTTTGACAAATGATTGACAAAGAAGAACACAGATGTTATAATTGTAGTACCTCTTTATGAGGTCTATTTTTTTGCGCTCTTTTTTGAGCGTGAAAAAGCATAAGTTACCTCAGGGCTGTGTGACAGCTTGCGTGAAAACGTATGAGGGAGGCAGACGTACCCTGAATGTTCTTGCGGGGTATAAATTTCGTCAGGAGGTGCCGAAATGAGAGTAAAAATTACACTTGCTTGTACTGAGTGTAAGCAGAGAAACTACAACACTAAGAAGAACAAGAAGAATGACCCTGACAGACTTGAAATGAACAAGTATTGCAAGTTCTGTAAGAAACACACTCTTCACAAAGAGACTAAGTAATATTGAAAGGAGCTATTTCTAATGGCTAAAAAAACAGATGTTACTAAGTCTTCAAAAAAGGATACCGGCAAGGATCAGAAGAAAAAGGGCGGAATAAGAAAATATTTCAGAGAGCTTAAAGCTGAAATGAAAAAGGTCGTTTGGCCTACAAGACAGCAGGTGACTAAGAATACGGGAGTTGTTCTCTCGGTAATGGTCGTTATGGCTCTGTTCCTTTTCGGAGTTGATTCAGGTCTGGGTGCAGCTATCAAGGCTATCCTTAAAATCGGCGGCTAAGCCGTCACAGCGGTTTTGACAACATCAATATGGAGGTAAGAAACATGTCAGAAGAAGCAAAGTGGTATGTTGTTCACACTTATTCAGGTTATGAGAATAAGGTAAAAAGCAATATTGAAAAGGTTGTTGAAAACCGAAACCTTCAGGATCTGATCCCTGAGGTAATGATCCCAATGGAGGAAGTTACCGAAGTAAAGGGCAATAAGATCGACAAGGGCGACAGAAAGCTTTTTCCAAGCTATGTGCTTGTAAAAATGGTGCTTACAGACGATTCATGGTATATCGTTAGAAATACCAGAGGCGTTACGGGCTTCGTTGGTCCTGCGTCAAAGCCTGTTCCGCTGACCGATAAAGAGGTCGCTGCACTGGGTGTTGACACACAGAGAAGCGCTAACGTTCAGGTCGGCTTCAAGGAAGGCGACAACGTCGTTGTAACAGCAGGCTCATTCGAGGGCTTCACAGGAGTTGTGGAGAAATTCGATATGGAAGCACAGACGGCAGACGTCAGAGTATCTATGCTGGGCAGAGAAACAACTGTTACTATGCCGCTGACACAGATAAAGTCTGAGGAATAAGGAAAAAGGCGGTAAAACTCCGCAAACATTCGTGAAAATGGAAGCAAAGCCGTCAATGACGGTTCGGATATACGGCTTCCGGAAACGTGGGAGAGCGTATGGCGCTCGCCTTACCACTTAATTATGGAGGTGCGAACAAATGGCACAGAAGGTAGTAGGCTATATTAAGCTTCAGATTCCAGCAGGAAAGGCAACTCCTGCACCACCGGTTGGTCCAGCTCTTGGTCAGCACGGTGTAAACATCATGGCGTTCACAAAGGATTTTAACGAGAGAACTAAGAACGATATCGGTCTTATCATCCCTGTTGTTATCACAGTTTACGCAGACAGATCATTCACATTCATCACCAAGACTCCTCCGGCAGCAGTTCTCATCAAGAAGGCTTGCAAGATCGAGTCAGGTTCCGGTGTTCCTAACAAGACTAAGGTCGCAACTATCACAAAAGAGCAGCTTCAGAAGATCGCTGAGCAGAAGATGCCTGACCTGAACGCAGCAAACATCGAGAGTGCTATGAGCATGATCGCTGGTACATGCCGTTCAATGGGCGTTGTAGTTGAGGACTAATCAATCGTACTGTGCATTCATGCACGGCAATGGTGGGAGGAATTTTCCGCTAACCGACTAGATATCCACTGTCGGTATTACCACTTAATGAGGAGGAAATATTAATGAAACATGGCAAGAAGTATGTTGACAGCTTCAAGGCTATCGACAAGGCTAAGCAATATGACGCTCCTGAGGCTCTGGAACTTGCAGCTAAGGGTGCTAAGGCAAAGTTCGATGAAACTATCGAGCTTCACATTCGTCTGGGCGTTGACTCAAGACACGCTGATCAGCAGGTAAGAGGTGCTGTTGTACTTCCAAACGGAACTGGTAAGACTGTAAGAGTTTGCGTATTCTGTAAGGAAGACAAGTATGAGGCTGCTAAGGCAGCAGGCGCTGACTATGTTGGCGGCATGGATCTCGTTGAGAAGATCACAAAGGAAAACTGGATGGATTTCGACGTTGTAGTTGCTTCACCTGACATGATGGGTGTTGTAGGACGTCTTGGTAAGATCCTCGGACCTAGAGGACTTATGCCAAACCCAAAGGCAGGAACTGTTACTCCAGACGTAGCTAAGGCTGTTACAGAGGCTAAGGCTGGTAAGATCGAGTATCGTCTTGATAAGACAAACATCATTCACTGCCCTATCGGTAAGGCTTCATTCGGTGTTGAGAAGCTCGAGCAGAACTTCAACACACTTATCAACGCTGTTGTAAAGGCTAAGCCAGCCGCTGCTAAGGGTCAGTACCTTAAGAGCGTAGTTGTAGCTTCTACAATGGGCCCTGGTATCAAGATCAGCACTGCTAAGTACGGCAACTAATCTGATATAATCTGATAACAGATAAATATTGAATTTTTAAGGGACTTGTGCTAAATGCATAAGTCCCTTTTTTATATATTCCCACAATTTGAACCACCCATGTTCAAATATTTGCATTATCAAGAAAAATTAACAAAATAATTTTTAAAGTAATCGTTTTACCCTGTTGCATTATTTTTTCTATGTGTTATAATATCAATTGAGCCGTAAGGTTCAGATTTTTGCAAGGAGTGATAATTATTAATATCTTTTATAACGAAAAAGATAAGGCTTTCAAGCTGAGAGCCAATAATACAGACTATATGATGAAGGTCTGCGAGGAGGGCTACCTCGCTCACGTTTACTATGGAAATAAAGTCCCTGACGAGGATCTGACTTATCTTCTCCGTCTTGACGAAAGCCCTTTTACCCCTGCCACTAACGACCGTGACAGAGCAAGCTTTATGGATACTCTGCCTTTTGAATATCCATGCTTCGGTCTTGGTGATTACAGAGAGTCTGCTTTCAAAATAATGGACGCTGACGGTATGTCGACTAGCGATCTGAGATATGTTTCTCATAAAATGTATGAGGGCAAACCAAAGCTTGAGGGTCTGCCTGCTACTTTCGCTACTGAGGAAAGCGGTTGTTCAACTCTCGAGATAACAATGTATGATAAGTATGCCGATATCGAAGTCGTTCTTATCTACACAGCTTTCGATAAGCTTGACGTTATCACACGTTCCGCTGTTATCACAAACAAGAGCGAAAAGCCGTTCAAGATAACAAGAGCCCTTTCAGCTTGCGTTGATTTTGATACAGACAAAATGGATATGATTACACTCAACGGCTCATGGGCTAGAGAAAGAGCTGTTGAAAGATGCAGACTTCACCATGGTAAACAGCTTGTTGATTCCTGCAGGGGCGAATCATCACATCAGAACAATCCGTTCGTTGCTCTTTGCGACAATAACGCTGACGAGGATAAGGGCGAGGTTTTCGGTTTCAACTTTGTTTACTCTGGAAACTTCTATGCTCAGGCAGAAGTGACTCAGCATAAGAAAACTCGTTTCCTTATGGGTATAAATCCTCTTGACTTCGAGTGGCTTCTGGAAAAGGGCGAAAGCTTCACTTGCCCTGAGGTAGTAATGGTGCACTCTGACGAGGGTATAGGCAAAATGTCAAGAACTTTCCATGACCTCTATAGAAACAACCTTATCAGAGGCGAGTATAAGGATAAAAGACGTCCGATACTCATTAACAACTGGGAAGCTACTTACTTTAATTTCGATACTGACAAGCTTATAGATATCGCTAAGGAAGCTTCAAAGCTTGGTATAGAAATGCTTGTTATGGACGACGGCTGGTTCGGTCATAGAGATTCTGATAACTCATCACTGGGCGATTGGTTCGTTTATGAGAAGAAGCTCATGGGCGGTCTTAAATATCTTGTTGACGAGGTAAATAAGCTTGGCATGAAGTTCGGCATTTGGTTCGAGCCTGAAATGATATCCCCTGACTCTGAGCTTTATAAGGCTCACCCAGACTGGGCTATCCAGATAAAGGGCAGACCTTTGACTCTTTGCAGAGAGCAGTATGTTCTCGACTATTCAAGAAAGGAAGTCAGAGATCATGTTTACGGCATGATGAAGAAGATTCTCGACAGTGCGAATATCGAGTACATCAAGTGGGATATGAACAGACAGCTCACAGAGGTCGGCTCGGCTACCCTGCCTGCTGAAAGACAGAGAGAGCTTTGGCACAGATATGTTCTCGGTGTTTATGACCTTATGGACAGACTTACAACAGATTATCCTCATATCCTGCTGGAGAACTGCTCAGGCGGCGGAGCAAGATTTGATCCCGGTATGCTTTACTACAGTCCACAGATATGGTGCTCTGACGATACAGACGCTATCGAAAGACTTAAGATACAGCACGGCACTTCAATGTGCTATCCATGCTCAGCAATGGGTGCGCACGTTTCCGATTGCCCTAACCATACTGTTGGAAGAAACACTCCTTTCAAAACAAGAGGTCACGTTGCTATGGTGGGTACTTTCGGCTATGAGCTTGACGTAACAAGGATACCGCAGGAGGACAGGGACGCTATCCCTGCACAGATAGAGGAGTTCAACAAGTTCAACAAGCTTGTAAGAACAGGCGACCACTACAGAATAGGCAATATGTTTGAGGACAACACCTGGGACGCTTGGGAGTTCGTTGCAAAGGACAAGAGCGAAGCACTCTTTGAATTCGTTCAGGTGCTTGGCAGACCAAACGAAAGATCAAGACGTATCAAGCTAAAAGGTCTTGAAGCTGATGCTTACTATTATGAGGAGAATGAGCCTGACAAAAAGATATCAGGTGCGGCACTTATGAATGCAGGTATCAACATCGCAAAGATGTGGAACGGCGACGGACTTTATGGCGACTTCTGCTCAAAGATTCTTCATTTTATAAAGGTGTAAGAGCAAAGCGTTTATCAAAGTTGTGGTAAGTTTAGATAAATACACAAAAGACTATTGACAATTTGAAGATATTGTAGTACAATAATTGTGAAATAAGTTCAAATTTTAAAGGTGGAGATCTTCCACCTTTAAATAACACATAGATGTAAACGAATACAACTTATAAGGAGAATTTTTATGAGGTTAAAAAAGCTAATGGCAGTGGCTTGTGCCGCCGCCCTTACAGTGACAGCTTTCGCAGGCTGCTCAAAAAAGAACGATTCCTCCAGCGGCTCTGACAGCAAGGGCGACGCTAAGAAGGAGTATTACAACGCTCAGCCTGTTGACACTGGCTGGGAGTGGGGAAATGTCGAGATAGTTGACGGTGGTTTTATCCCTGACGTCATCTATAACCCTACTGAGGAGGGGCTTATCTACGCCAGAACAGACATGGGCGGCGCTTATAAGTATAATAAGGATACTCAGCGCTGGGAGTGCATAACAGATTGCTTTGGTGGCGACGATTGGAACTATAACGGAACAGAGAGCCTTGCAACTGACCCTGTTGAGCCAAACAGAGTTTATCTTGCGGCTGGTACATACTCCACAAACAATGGTGCAATATTTGCTTCTGACGATTACGGCAAGAACTGGACTATCTGCGAAATGCCTTTCGGCATGGGCGGTAACGAGGTCGGAAGAGGCTGTGGTGAAAGACTTCAGGTAGACCCTAACGATAACTCTATACTTTACTTCGGCTCAAGAGCTGACGGACTTTGGAAGTCCACAGACTATGGCGCAACATGGAACGAGGTCACTTCATTCCCTACAAAGGGCGGATATACTGAAGACGGATATTCTATCGGACTTACATTCGTGGCATTCGATAAATCAAGCTCTGAAAAAGGTCAGGCAACAAAGACAATAATCGTTGGCTCAGCAGGAACACAGGGGGATTATCTCTATCGTTCTGATGACGCAGGCGAAACCTGGACAGCTATCCCTAATCCAAAGTCTGAGGCTACAGGCGACAAGACCGAGAAGCTCAAGCCTTGTCAGGGCGAGATATCTTCTGACGGATATCTCTATTCAACATGGTCTTATAAGGTAGGACCAAACGGCGCTTCTGACGGAGCAGTTCAGAAGTATAACCTTAAAACAGGCGAGTGGACAGAGATAACTCCTGAGAGATCTTATACTTGCGGTTACAATGGTATCTCAGTAAACCCTAACGACCCTAACATGATAGTATGCACAACTCTTGACCTTTGGGCATATTTCGACAACCTTTTCGTTTCCTATGACGGAGGCGAAACTTGGAACGGCATTTGGAGCTGTGACGAGAACGGCAAGACGGTAAACAACTTTGATCTTGATATAAGCAATGCTCCTTGGCTGGATTGGCAGGGACAGCTCAAGCCGGGCTGGTGGATGACAGGTGTTGCTATCAACCCGTTCAACCCAGATGAAGTTCTTTACACAACAGGTGCAACTATCTTCGGCACATCAAATCTTTCAAAGATAAAGGACGAGCCTGTTGACATAAGCGTAAAGGCAATGGGCATTGAAATGACAGCTATCTTTGACTTCGTTTCACCTCTCGATAATGGCGAGGGTACTCCTGAGCTTTATTCTACAATGGGCGACCTTTACGGCTTCCGCCATGATGATGTAACAAAAGCTCCGCAGGAGCATTATGGCGACTTCAAGGCGACATCTATAGATTGTGCGGCACAGGATTATAAGATAGTAGTAAGAGCAACAGACGATGGCGACGGCTCAGTTTACTATTCAACAGACGCAGCCGAAACCTGGCAGGCAGTGGAAACACTTCCGGAGGGTGTTGAGGAGAAAGCAGGCGGCACAGCTAAGCTTTCCGCTGACGGCAAGACCATTTTCTATCAGAGCGGTACAACAGGCGTTGCTGCGGCAGTAACAAGCGACTTTGGCAAAACATGGACTACCTGCGAGGGACTTCCTGCCGGTGCAGTTATTGAAACAGATAAGGTAAATCCTGATAAGTTCTACGGCTCATATGACGGAACGTTCTATATGAGTACAGACGGTGGAAAGACTTTCAGTCCTATAGCAAATATGCTCGTTTCAGCAACATCAATAAAAGCTTGTCCTGATAAAGAGGGCGACCTTTGGATACCTGTAGGTGCGGGCGGAGTTTACTATCTTGACTCATCAACAGGCACTCTCGCTCCTACATCTCAGGACGTTACACTGTGCGATGCTATTGGTCTTGGTAAGGCAGAAAAGGACGGCGACTACATGGCACTCTATATGATGGGCGAGGCAAACGGCGACGGCTACGGAATCTACCAGTCCACCGACAAGGGAGTAACATGGAAGCGTATCAATGATGACACACAGAAATGGGGCAACGTTAGAAAGATAATCAGCGGCGACCCTAAGGTATACGGCAGAGTTTATGTAGGCACTGACGGACGTGGTATCATTATGGGAAACGTTAAGCAGTAATATATTATAATATAGCGAACAGAGCGGTGCAGATAGTGCCGCTCTGTTTTTGTCTTTGCCCGAATGCAAAGCATTTCTGCACATTGTATAAGTGAATAAAATAGGAAGTGCAAATTTGTGCATTGTTATGATAAATCTTAAAATCATCTTAGCAAAATTACAAATGCTTGCATTTGGTGCAGATTTTTGTTATTATGTTACTGTAAGAACAAATCAGAAGATACAGACAATAGAAACCTGCTAAGAAAAATCAATAGGCAAAATGAACAAAGTTGAGAAAAGA
>NZ_LARF01000140.1:0-555 GCF_000980385.1 Ruminococcus sp. N15.MGS-57 | reverse complement strand
CATGGCTTGACGGGCGGTGTGTACAAGGCCCGGGAACGTATTCACCGCGCCGTGGCTGATGCGCGATTACTAGCGAATCCAGCTTCATGGAGTCGGGTTGCAGACTCCAATCCGAACTGAGACAGGTTTTCGGGATTCGCGCGTCATTGCTGACTGGCTGCCTTCTGTACCTGCCATTGTAACACGTGTGTCGCCCCGGACGTAAGGGCCGTGCTGATTTGACGTCATCCCCACCCTCCTCTCGGCTTACACCGGCAGTCTCGTTAGAGTCCCCACCTTCACGTGCTGGTAACTAACGATAGGGGTTGCGCTCGTTATGGGACTTAACCCGACACCTCACGGCACGAGCTGACGACAACCATGCAGCACCTAGTTTCGTGCCCCGAAGGGAAGACACCTTTCGGCATCCGTCACTAACTTTCAAGCCCGGGTAAGGTTCCTCGCGTATCATCGAATTAAACCACATGTTCCTCCGCTTGTGCGGGCCCCCGTCAATTCCTTTGAGTTTCACCGTTGCCGGCGTACTCCCCAGGTGGAATACTTAACGCTTTCGCT
>NZ_LARF01000091.1:0-1815 GCF_000980385.1 Ruminococcus sp. N15.MGS-57 | reverse complement strand
AGTAGAAATCTACTACCGCTTCATCGGCAAAATCGACTGACCTTTCTTTTTTACCAAACAATATCTTTAATTAAGGGAAACGGGGAACGGTGAGCTTGACGTTGTCCACGGCCAGAGGACCGGTTTCGTGAGTGGGATTCACATAATGGAAGGCGAACTGAACGCCGTCCACTGCATACTGGGCCGGGATAGCCAGCTCCTTGCGTCCGGAAACAACGCCGGACTTCTCGCCATTGTAGCTGTCGAAGAAGTTCCACAGAGCGGTCCAGGTCTGGCCGCCGTCAGTGGATACCTCCACGGTGGCTGTGTAGGTCTTGTTCTGTGCTCCGTAGTAGCCGTAGCCATAGTCGAAGGACAGGGTTGCTTCCTTGCCGGTCAGATTCACCGCCGGGGAGATCAGATACTCGTCCTGCGCGCCGCCGTTCCAGTCATCGGAGATATAGGCGTGCTTGGTGTCGTTGCCCAGGCTCTTCCAGTTGTAATAGGTATACTGCTTCCAGGTGTAGCCGTTGGGGTTGACGCCCTTGAGGGTCCAGCCGTGGAAGGGGAAGCTGTCGCCGGTGACGGACTCGAAGTCGTTCTCGAACATCACGGTGGGGACATCGGGGATCTTCTCAAATACGACGGAAACGGCGTAGCTCTGGTCCATGGTCAGGGTCAGGACATTGCCGGTAACGGAGGCGGTGCGGCCGTTGACCTTCACGGAGGCCAGCTGATAGCCCTGGTCCGGGGTGAAGGTAACGTCCACGGCCTGGCCGGAGACATAGGTGGTCTGACCGGCGGGGGCCACGGTACCGCCGTCGGAGGCGGTGGTGGTCAGGGTCACGGTGTCGCCGGCAGTGCCGCCGGAGTTTCCCATAGTTAAAGATACCACACCAAATATGATGAACCCACGCTTATACACTACCAGCTATAATAAACCGCAAGGACAGCAATTTGATGATACTGCTGTCCTTTCTTTTATAAAATTGCAGTACACATAAAAAAGCTGTAAAATGATAAATATATTTGTCCTTGTAACAATTCTCGGACATTTGCCTGTTATACTATCTGCAAAAAGCAAAGGAAGTGAGAATATGGAGCAGATTTTAATTGTCGAGGACGACAGTTTTTTGAATAAGATGTTAGACTATAACCTGACCGCAGACGGCTACGGCGTGACTTCTGCCCTAAATGCCAGAACCGCAGCCGAAGCCATCCGCCAGCGGGAATTTGATTTAGTGCTGCTGGACATCAACCTGCCGGACGGGAACGGTTTTGAACTGTGCAAGCTGATAAAGCCCCAGCACCCGGACACCATCGTAATATTCCTGACCGCCAACGATCAGGAGAGCGACCAGATACGGGGCTATGAGGTGGGCGCGGTGGACTACATCACAAAGCCCTTTGTGATCGGGGCCTTGCAGCGGAAAATCAAAGCCATGTTCGCCATGCTGGAACACCACAAACCGGCCAAGGACATTTACGACGACGGGCGGCTGTTTCTGGACTTCTCGGAGCAGACGGCTTCCTTAAACGGCAAGCCCCTGACCCTATCCCCGATGGAGTACAAAATGCTGAACCTGTTCCGTAAAAATCCCCGGCAAGTGCTGACCCGTGGGCAGCTTTTGGAAAAGCTGTGGGATATAGACGAGCGGTTTGTAGACGAACACACCCTGACAACCTCCATCAGCCGGATTCGCAGCAAGATTGAATCCGACGGCGACGCACCCTACATCAAGACCGTTTACGGCATGGGCTATCAATGGACGGGAGGCGAGGCAAAATGAAGTTTCAAAACCTCTCGGTAAAGCGGCTGTTTGGCCGGGTGGCAAT
>NZ_LARF01000090.1:0-1822 GCF_000980385.1 Ruminococcus sp. N15.MGS-57 | reverse complement strand
TGACCCGCCCCCTGTCAAGTAGACAGCGCAAAAAACAAAAATATTCTATGTTGTGACTAAAAGCAGTCTGTGCAATTTGTGCAGGCTGCTTTGTTGTTAGCAAATGGCAAGCACCTTTTGGAGTGAGGAGCGAAGCGACGAACGGAGAAAGGTGCTTGCCGCGGCACCCACCGACCAGCTAAGCAGCATACGCTTCATGGTATTCCATAGGTGTCATGCTGCTCAGTTTGATCTGGTAACGCCTTGTGTTGTAATAGGTTATGTATTCCTCTATCGCTGAAATCAGTTTGGTCTTATCCGTAAACTTGCGAAGATAATACATCTCCGATTTTAAGATTCCCCACCAACCCTCCATTGGTCCGTTGTCGATGCATCTCCCAACACGGGACATACTTTGTATCATTCCTGCATCAGTCAGTTTTTGATGAAATAATTTGTTGGTATACTGAAAGCCACGGTCACTGTGGAAGATTGGGTGAGCATCAGGATTCAATCGAACAGCTTCGTCAAATGTAGAAAACACAAGTTCGTTGTTATTGCTTTCCATAATTTTGTATGTTACAATTCGTCTGTCATACAAATCAAGAATTGCGCTGAGATACAGTTTTCTGATCTCTGTTCCTACGTAATATTTAAATTCAGTTACATCTGTAAGCCATTTTTCGTTCGGCTTATCTGCGTGGAAATCTCTGTTCAGAATATTCTCCGCTGTGAATTGCGGCGTTGATGGAATATATGTATTCTTCTTGACACGGGTAACAGATTTCAGATGAAGAATCTGCATCAGTCTGTAGATGCGCTTCTTGTTGAAATGTACATCATGCTCACGGTTGATCACGACCGTCATCTGACGATAACCTAAGATGCCGTTGCGCTCCTCATAGTGCTGTTTGATCCATTCTACAAGCTGCTCATTGATCTGCTGGCTATGGCTCGGTGTCCGATGCAGCCACTTGTAGTAAGCCGAGCGTGCAACGTGTACAGCAGCGCAGAGCTTCTGAATCGGATAATGCTCTGCTTCATTCATGTATTTGATTGCAATATACTTGTCCACGTTTCGTACTCCGTTCAGTGACCGCCCCCTCTCAGCTCCCTGAGTTTTTTTAACAGTTTAATTTCCATTTCCTGATCTTTAAGCTTTGCTTGTAATATCTTGTTCTCCATACGAAGACGATCAGCTTCTGTAAGGTCTTCTTGTTTTTTTGATTTTCCTCGATGGTCAATCAGTCCTTCTACACCATTTATTTCATATTTCCTTACCCATGAATATATCTGTTGATAAGAAATATTATATTTTTCAACTGTCAGGGTGTAGTTCTTATTATTTTCAATGCAGAAGGCAACAATTTCCGCACGTTCTTCCTGTGTGGTTTTTCTACCTTTGTTCATGGCAAGTCCTCTTTCTGAGCGTTTATGCTCTTTAAATCTCTTGCCATTATTATACCATGAAATCCATCTTCTGAGGACAATATCCGTTGAGATTTTATACTTTATACATATTTCTGTTAAGCTTCCTTTTCCATTGAGGTAATCTTCTACTGCTGCTTCTTTTATTTCATTGGTATAGTGTCGATACGGTGATGCCTTTGCAACGGATTCGATTCCTTCGGTTTTAGCTCGGCATACCATTCTTTTCATCGTTGTAGCCCCTATGTTGTATTTTCTGGCAATTGCCTTGTATCCACCTTTACCATCGAGGTATTCCTGTACTGCTGCAACACGTTCTTCACTTGTAAGTGATTTCTTCTTTGACATAAAATAACCCCCTTTAGAGTTACACCATTTTATTATTTCATGTGTCTACTCTAAGGGGATTATATCA
>NZ_LARF01000029.1:0-29470 GCF_000980385.1 Ruminococcus sp. N15.MGS-57 | reverse complement strand
GGCAGTATTATTGCTAAGACTTGCTGCCCCATTACAAGCGTGGGGCAGCAGTTCAAAATTCATTGTGCATTCAACAGAACGTGAGCCTACCAAAAGCGGCGTTATTGGCATGATAGCGGCAGCTCTTGGTATCCAGCGTAATGACGATCCGCAGAAGCTTGTGCCGCTTACAACGCTCCGTTTTGGCGTTCGTGCCGATAAGGAGGGCGTTTTGCTTAAAGATTTTCATATGGTGCATGGCTATAAGATAGCAGATGTTACAGAGCGTTATTATCTGTCAGACGCAGTGTTTCTTGTCGCACTTGAAAGTGATGATAAATCATTGCTGGAGAGTATAGCTTCTGCACTGCAAAATCCTGTTTATCCGCTGTATCTTGGACGAAAGTCCTGTCCGCCAACTTTGCCTATCGTTCTTGGCGTTAAGGGCGAGGATATTCTTACGGCACTAAAGACCGAGCCATATCTTTATAAGAACGCTCACCGAAAAAGCGTGCGCATTTCCTATGAAGTCACATCAGGCGGTGCAATGGTGCAGGATATTCCGTTGTCATTCTCACAGCTTCACAGAAAGCACGGCTGGCGAATGAAGCGTGAAGAACTTCTTGTTGTGGATAGCAACCCAGAGCATGACGCCTTTTCTAAATTGTGAGGTGCAGTATGTATTTAACAAGAATAAAATTAGATATGACAAAAACAAATACAATGAAGGCATTGGTATGCCCAAGCAGATTTCATGGAGCTATCGAAAGTGCTGAGTCTGACGGCAGAACAAGGAAGCTTTGGAGAATAGACGAGCTTGGCGGAGAGAAGTATTTACTCATATTATCAGAAAAAGAACTTGATTTTTCAAATGTTTCAGATCAATTCGGAGCAGAAAGACCGCAAACTAAATGTTATGATACATTACTTGACAGAGTTAAAAATAGCAGTAAGTGGCAGTTTCGTTTGAAAGCAAACCCTGTTATACATAAGAAAGATACTAATTCCCACAGAGGTCGCCCTGTCGGACTTATAGGAAATAAACAGCAGGAAGAATGGCTGAAAAAGCAGGCTTTGAAAAACGGCTTTTCTCTAGAGGACGGAATGTGGCTGGTAACAGAGTTTAAGTGGTATGATTTTAAAAAGGGCGAGCGTAGAAACCATGTGAGAATACTTTCTGTAACATATGAGGGCGTGCTTACAGTAACAGACGAGGAACTTCTTAAAGTTGCACTTACTAATGGTATCGGCCGTGAGAAAGCTTATGGTCTTGGAATGCTGACGATCGTCGGAGTAAGATAATGGCACAACAAAATGTGATAGAGAAGCCAGATCTCCATGCACTGCCCACAATAAGCGACAGAATGACGTTTATTTATCTTGAACATTGCAAGGTAAGCCGTGAAAACGGTGCAGTCACCGCCACAGATCTTGACGGAACAGTGTATATCCCTGCGGCAGCCATAACAGTGCTGCTGTTGGGACCCGGCACTCTTTTCCCCGCATACGCGGGGGTGATCCTAATGATAAGATCACTGCGGCAATCAGTCAAGCCTTTTCCCCGCATACGCGGGGGTGATCCCGGTTCTATTGATGATTTTATCGGTGGACTTGACTTTTCCCCGCATACGCAGGGCTACACAATTTCCAAAAAAGCGGTGCTTTCAAAGCACCGCTTTTTTCAAAATATACAGCTAAAACCTACTTTATCCCCTTTACCTTATACCCTGCGTCCGTTACAGCCTTAGAAAGCACCTCGTCAGCCACCTCCTTGTCAAGTGTGATGTAAGCGCACTTGTCCTCAAGGGAAACATCTGCTGTAACGCCGTCTATCGCATTAAGCACCTTCGTTACTGTGCCTGTGCAGTGTGAACACATCATGCCGTCGATCTTCATTACCTTTTTCATTTTTCCGTCCTCCGTTTTAGTATTTATTTCAGCCTTTGCGGCTTTGTTTTCTCTGCCACTTTTAAAAAGATTGAGCCTTAACGCATTGGTCACAACGCAAACTGAGCTTAAACTCATTGCCGCTGCACCGAACATAGGATTGAGCTTCCAGCCAAGCAATCCGTAGAATACTCCTGCCGCCAGCGGAATACCAAGCGAGTTGTAAATAAGTGCCCAGAAAAGGTTTTCCTTGATGTTCTTCATAACGCTCCTGCTGAGCTTGACAGCCGTAACAGCATCATTCAGATCGCTTTTCATTAGCACGATATCAGCCGACTCGATAGCAATATCCTGTCCTGCACCGATAGCTATTCCAACATCTGCCGTTGTAAGGGCAGGTGCGTCATTTATTCCGTCGCCTATCATGGCTACCTCTTTGCCCTGCTCCTGCAATTCTTTGATTATCGTAGCCTTGTCCTCAGGCATAAGCTGTGATCTTACCTGTGAAATGCCAAGCTTTTTCTGTATTGCTCTAGCTGTTTTCTCGTTGTCCCCTGTGAGCATTACAGTTTCAATGCCTGCCTTTTTGAAGCCCTCTATAGCCTCTGCACTTGTCTCTTTTATCTTGTCTGCAATGAACAGAATGCCTGCAAGCTTGTTGTCGATCGCTACATAAAGTGGTATCTCACCATTGTCAGCGTGAGCATGAGCTGTCTCCTCAACCATCGATATGTCAACTCCACTGTTATCCATAAGCCGCTTGTTACCGATAAGAACGTCTCTGCCCTCAACAACAGCCGATATACCACCGCCTGCTGTTTCTGTGTAGCTTTCAGCAGGGGAGAGTTCAATGCCATTTGTCTTGCAGTGGCCTGTAACAGCCTTTGCAAGTGGGTGTGATGAACCGCTTTCTGCCGAGCCACAAAGCATTTTAAGCTCTGAAACATCAAAATCACCAAACGCTTGCGCTGAAATAAGCTCAGGCTTGCCTTCTGTGCAAGTTCCTGTTTTGTCAAGAACAACAGTGTCAATGCTGTGAGCAGTTTCAAGGCTTTCAGCGGATTTTATTAGGATACCGAACTGTGCCGCTTTACCTGTTCCTACCATTATTGCAGTGGGCGTTGCAAGTCCCAATGAGCATGGGCAGGATATAACAAGCACTGATATTGCCATGTTAAGAGCAAATGCGAAGCTATAGCCAAGTAGCAGCCATACTACCAGTGAAATAAGAGCTATCGTTATAACTATAGGCACGAACACAGCGCTTATCTTGTCTGCAAGCCTTGCTACAGGCGCTTTTGAAGCGGAAGCGTCCTCAACGAGTGCGATTATCTGTGAAAGTGTTGAGTCTTTAGCTTGCTTCTCACACCTTACCTTAGCAAAACCGCCAGCCGATACGCATGCACTCATAACTCTGTCACCCACTGCCTTGTCTACAGGTATGCTCTCGCCTGTGAGTGCAGATTGGTCAACAGTGCAGTTCCCATCAATAAGAACTCCGTCACATGGCACAGACCAGCCAGCTTTGAGCAGGAATACATCTCCCACCATTACGTTCTCCGCAGGAACTTCCATCTCCTCGCTGTCACGGATAACAACTGCCGTCTTAGGCGCAAGGCTCACGAGCTTATTCACAGCATTAGCCGTCTTGTCTTTTGAGCGAGCCTCAAGATATTTTCCCACAGTGATAAGTGTGAGTATCATGCCGCATGACTCATAATATAGATTCATCATATACTCATGTGCCGAGCCAAGGTCGCCCCTGCCCATAAAGTAAGCCATTCTGTAAGTGCCGTAAACACTGTATATGAATGAAGCCGCCGCACCAAGAGCTATAAGGCTGTCCATGTTAGGGGAGCGGTGGATAAGATTTTTGAAGCCGTTTGAAAAATAGTGAAAGTTTATTGCAATGATAGGCACTGTGAGCAAAAGCTGAGTGAGTGCGTATATCATCATGTTTTTGTGCCCTGTAAAAATAGGGGGGATAGGTATGTTCGCCATGTGTCCCATGCAAATATAGAACAGCGGTATCAAAAATCCCACCGACCACCATAGGCGTTTTTTCATCTTTTTACTTTCGTCCTGAGTTGCCGCAACAGGTGATGCAGTTTTGTTTTCTTTGTCGCCTATCTCGCTTGCTCCATATCCTGCACTTTCAACAGCATTTATGACCGCCTGAGCGTTAGTTACGCCCTCGTCAAGATCCACCGTCATTTTGTTTGCAAGCAAGTTCACGTTTACGTCCATTACGCCATTTACCTTACTCACAGCCTTTTCCACATGAGCCTGACACGCCGCACAACTCATGCCAGTTACATTGAATTTTAACTTTTTCATAGATATTTGCCTTTCTATTTAAGCTTTTTCATAAGCTCTAATACTTCATCGACAACTTCAGTGTTGCCGCTTTGTATCTCCTCTGTCATACAGGTCTTCATATGTTCCTGCAAAATAAGATAGCCGAAGCTTTGCATTGCACTTTCAACCGCTGCAACCTGAATGAGTATATCTCCGCAGTAGCGGTTATCGTCAAGCATTTTGATAATGCCGTTTATTTGTCCCGAAACTCTGCTTAGCCTATTCTTTAGCTGTTTTATTTCCTTATCATCACGGGGAGTGTGCTTGTGCCTGCAAGTATCACAGCAGCCGCATGACAGTTCTTTATCATTTCTGTTGTCCATGTTTTTTTGCCTCCTTACTATATTAAATACCCTTATGGGGTATCTTTTGCTGCATATATATTATATACCCCTTACGGGTATTTGTCAACCATTTTTTTTATATTTTTTTGCATAAAGCAAAAAAATATCCGCCCCCAAAAAAGGAAAGCGGATATCAATTATTCAGTTAGTAGCCGTAATACCCAGTGTCATAGCTGTAGTTGTAAGCATTTTCTTCCTGATACTGCTTGATAGCTTCGTCAATGTTTTTACAACTGCCGTAAACTATATATTGAATGAACGCAGAGTTTGCGGCAAAGTCCGGATTAAGCACGTCCATGCTATAGATGACTTCGTTTGTGAAATAGCCGTCAGCAGGTATTCTAAGCTGCTGGATATCATATTTCATATAGTCAAAAGCATTGAGGAGCAGATTTGCGATCTCACCATCAGTAAGGTCTGTGTTTATCTCAGGAAGGACTTTGTTCAGAAGCTTGTCAAGCTGAACAAGACTGAGCTTCTTGGATTCGGTTATGATCTCTGAGATAACACGTCTTTGACGCTCGGTACGCTCATAGTCGGAATTTCCTACATATCTAAGCCTTGCAAACGCAAGTGCCTGATTTCCGTTAAGATGAAGCTTTACCTTATCCTCATCATTCTTGCCTGCAAATATGTCGTCGCTTATATAGTCAGTGCCTTTCTTATTTTTAAGGTATTTGTTCTGTTCAGCCATCGGCTTCTTCATGCCCTCGGCTTCAGCCTTTGACACTTCCATGTCGATACCACCTACAGTCTCAACTATATCTATAAACGAGTAGAAATTCACTCTTGCGTATCTGTCTATCTGGATACCGAAATAATCCTCAATACACTGTTCAAGATACTCACAGCCACCGTGCCAGTAAGCGCTGTTGAGCCTGTTGCCCTCGTCAAACTGCGCCATGTAAATGTACATATCACGCATAAGGGAGGTCATTGTAATAGTCTTGTTCTTGGTGTTTATGGAAATTATCATCATAACATCAGTATTTCCACGGCTCTCCTCTTCTGTATCACGGATATCCTCGCCAATGAGCAGAATGTTCGTTACATCCTCGCTGGATATCTTGGAGGACTGCTTTTGTAGCTGAGCCTTAAGCTCGTCCTCTTTTTCCTTTGCGTCAAATGTATCCGCCTCACTTGTAAGCTCGCTGGAATTTATAGGCGCTTTGCCTGAATTTATCTTGGTGTCTTTAGTTCTGTCAAGCATTCCTGTGTAGTGGAAAAACAGACCTACGATAATGGCAATTATAATAATGAATACTACAAATATTATTCCAAGAGCAATGCCCGTCTTTTTCTTCTTGCTCCAGCCTTTTTTCTTATTTGGCGTCTTATCCTGCTTTGGATCAGACTCATGTATCGGATCAGCTTTCTGCTGTTCCTTTGAGGGGATAGGTATGACCCCCGTAGGTCCGTTTGAGTTTGAAGCATCAAGTATCTTTCTATTTTCTATTGCATTGGATATTAGCGACTGTAAATCCTTATCTCCCTGAGTGTTGGAGGTGTTCTTGTTGTCGTTGTCCATAAAATAAACCTCGTTTCCGATTAAAGTCAGCAAGCCGGAAGTCTATAGCTCGTTTAAGCATAATACAATAATAGTATATACTATTTTACCTCAAATTACAACATAAATTTCGTACGAATTTGACTTTAAAATTACATCAATTTTTATAAAATCAAATAAAACCGCTTTAATTTATAACAATTTTACAAGAGATTATTGCAGCTATTTGATAATTTATAAAAAATTCAGAGAAAAATAGAAAAAACACTTGCCTTTTGTATAAAAATTTGTTATGATATTAGTAAGAGCGAAAAGGTGAGTTGTGTCCACATGATCTCACCTGATTTTTTTGTGTTTTATTTTTGATATATGGAGGAGAAATGATATGCCTACAAAATATGTCTTTGTAACAGGCGGTGTAGTATCAGGTCTTGGAAAGGGCATAACCGCTGCGTCACTGGGAAGATTGTTAAAAGCAAGGGGCTACAGCGTTACCATTCAGAAATTTGACCCGTATATAAATGTCGATCCAGGCACAATGTCACCTTATCAGCATGGTGAGGTTTTCGTAACTGACGATGGTGCGGAAACTGACCTTGATCTTGGTCACTATGAGAGATTTATCGACGAAAATCTTTCTATCAATTCAAATGTTACCACAGGTAAGATATACTGGACAGTTCTTAATAAGGAGAGAAGAGGAGATTATCTTGGCGGCACAGTTCAGGTCGTTCCTCATATCACCAATGAGATAAAGGATCGTCTTTACAGAGTAGGCAAATCAACTGACACAGATATAGTTATCACAGAGATCGGCGGAACAGTTGGCGATATCGAGTCCACACCATTTCTCGAGGCTATCAGACAGGCTTCTATCGAGCTTGGAAGAGAAAATTCTGTATTTATACATGTGTGCCTGCTGCCTTATATCTCGGGCTCAAAGGAGCTTAAATCAAAGCCTACACAGCATTCCGTAAAGGAACTGCTTTCTATCGGTATCCAGCCTAATATCCTTGTTCTTCGTTCTGAAATGGAGATACCTGAGGATATGAAGCAGAAGATAGGTCTTTTCTGCAACGTAAGAGCAGAGGACGTTATACAGAATCTTACAGCACCATCGCTTTATGAAGTGCCTCTCTGGCTTGAAAAAGAGGGCCTTGCAGATGTTGTTTGTCATCATCTTAAGCTTGAGTGCAGACAGCCAGACCTTAAAGAGTGGCAGGAAATGATAGGCAGAGTTCATAGCTGTAACAAGAAAGTAGCTATCGGTCTTGTTGGCAAGTATGTTGAGCTTGAGGACGCTTATCTTTCCGTAGCAGAAGCTCTCCGTCACGGCGGTTTTGAGAACAGCGCAGAAGTTGATATCAAGTGGATACAGTCTGAAAATCTCAATGAGAACACTGTAGCTGAAATGCTCCACGGCTGCGACGGTATAATCGTACCGGGCGGCTTTGGTGACAGAGGAATCGAGGGCATGATCGAAGCTATCAAATATGCAAGAGAACATAAGATACCAATGTTCGGTATCTGCCTCGGTATGCAGATGTCTGTTGTTGAGTTTGCAAGACACGTTGCAGGACTGGAAGGGGCAAATTCTTCCGAGTTTGGTGACACTCCATATCCTGTTATAGATATAATGGATTCACAGAAGGATATCACAGAAAAGGGCGGCACGATGCGACTTGGCCTTTATCCATGCAAGCTTGCAGACAATTCAAGATGTGCTGAGATCTATTCAGCACCACAGAATCTTATCCGTGAGCGTCATCGTCACCGTTGGGAGTTCAATAATGAATACAGAAAGCTTCTTGAAGATAAGGGTCTTATGCTTGCAGGCCTTTCACCTGACGAAAAGCTTGTTGAAATAGTAGAGCTTCCAAAGAATGTACACCCATGGTTCGTTGGTGTTCAGTTCCACCCAGAGTTCAAGTCAAGACCAAACAGAGCGCATCCTCTGTTCAGAGATTTCATCAGAGCTTCTATTGAGTATTCTGAGTTTGGCGAGAAAATATAATAACATATAGTTTTTATCAAGGACAGATGATTTTTTTCATCTGTTCTTTTTTTTGTGTAAAAATGCAAAACGTGCAAGGAAAATGGCGTAAATATGTATGATTTGAATAAAAGTCATTGACCTTTTATGTGATGTATGATATAATCGTATTAAGTGAAGTAAAAGCTGACAGGTGGTGAGGATTTGTTAAAAGATCTTGAAAAACCAATAGAGTATCTAAAAGGCGTTGGGGAAAAACGTGCCGAATGTTATGAGAAATTAGGCGTAAAGACAGTATATGACCTGCTTTGTCATTATCCAAGAAGTTATATTGACTATACCTCGCCTGTTCCCATAGCCGACGCACCAACTAACGAGCCTTGCATAGTAAAGGGCAGAGTAGTTAAAAAGCTCCCTGAAGCCCGTATTAGAAAGGGTCTGTCAGTGTACAAAGTCATTTTTACCGATGACGTCACCGACCTTGTAATAGTTATCTATAACAGCGAGTATATGTATAAACAGCTTGAAGTGGATAAAGAGTATTACCTCTGCGGCAGGATAACAGGAAACCTTGTGCGAAAAGAGATAAATTCTCCTGTGATACTTTCTGCCGATACGGAAGATAAAGTCCAGCCTGTATATCACCTCACAGAGGGTCTTAGTCAGCAAATGCTCAGAAAAACAGTAAGGCTCGCCCTGAATGTTTTTAATAAGAATATCTATGAGCCGCTGCCAAAAAGCATAATGCAAAGGTATAATTTCTGTTCTCTTGAATATGCTTTGGAGAATATACATTTTCCAAAAGATATGCACACCTGCGAGCTTGCGAAAAATCGCCTTGTCTTTGACGAGCTTCTTGTTTTGCAGCTTGGTATGCAGCTTATGAAAAGCCGAAGCCGTGAAAAAAGCGGCTTTGTGCTGAAAACGCAGGATATGGACAGCTTTTATAACGCTCTGCCTTTTATCCTTACAAACAGCCAGCAAACCGCCATAGAGGATTGTATCAGAGATATGCAGAAAGAGCAGCCTATGAACAGACTCGTTCAGGGCGACGTTGGCTCGGGCAAGACCGCAGTTGCGGCAGGAGCGGCATATTTTGTGTATGAAAATGGCTGCCAGAGCGCACTTATGGCGCCTACTGAGATACTTGCAGAACAGCATTACGAGACACTCAAAGGCTTCCTTGAACCGCTTGGCGTAAAGGTGGCACTGCTCACAGGCTCTATGACCGCAAAACAGAAAAAGCTTGTGAAAGAGGGGCTTGAAAACGGTGAATACGCCGTTGCAGTGGGAACACACGCTCTTGTTCAGCAGACAACGAAGTTCAAAAAGCTTGCCCTTGTCATAACAGACGAGCAGCACCGCTTTGGCGTTGAACAGCGTGCGGCACTTGCTTCAAAGGGTGAAAATCCCCATAAGCTTGTTATGTCAGCCACGCCTATCCCTAGAACTCTTGCCCTTATGATATACGGCGACCTTGATATTTCTGTACTGAAAGAGCTTCCTAAGGGCAGACAGCCCGTTGAAACATATGCCGTTACAGGAAAGCTTCGCGAGCGTGCTTTTAACTATGTGAAAAAATATCTTGACGAGGGCAGACAGGGTTATATAGTCTGTCCAATGATAGAGGAAAGTGATATGGACTTGCAGGACGTTAAGACCTATGCTAAAAAGCTTTCTCAGGGCACGTTTAAAGATTACACTGTGGGACTTCTTCACGGCAGAATGAGCGGTGCTCAGAAAGAACAGGTCATGAACGACTTCAAGGAGCATAAAATAGACCTGCTCGTTTCCACAACAGTTGTGGAGGTAGGAGTTGACGTGCCTAATGCGGCAATAATGGTAATAGAAAATGCTGACAGATTTGGCCTTTCCCAGCTTCACCAGCTTCGTGGCCGTGTGGGAAGAGGTAAATATAAATCAAGTTGTATCCTCATTACAGACAACGTGAATGAGGAAAGCGTGAAAAGACTTAAAATTTTGGGCAAGACTAACGACGGCTTTAAGATATCTGAGGAAGATCTTAAACTCAGAGGTCCCGGTGACTTTTTCGGAAGCAGACAGCATGGCCTTCCTGCATTGAAGATAGCGGATATGTCACAGGATATGGATATACTAAGAAAAGCACAGGAAGCCGCACAGCTTATCAGAAACGCAGACCCTAAACTTGAGCGTACAGAAAATATGTATCTAAGAGAGCTTGTGGATAAACTCTTTGATAAAACTATGTCAGATAATTGAAAGATGTAAAGTTTGAAAACTTTATCGTGTAATATGAGATGTAAAGCATAAAGACTTTATAAGTAAAAGAATAAAGCGGAGGTAATTATGGAGGCAATAAAATTTTTAAAGTACATTCTGTCGAGAATTGGGATAATGATCGTTCTTACGCTGTTTTCAGCCTTTGCAGGCATTGTGCTGATACCGGCTCTGGTTACGGTCTTTCCGTCAAGCACATCTGCTTTCAAAAGCTTTATGACAAATAGTAATGTAGACTCATTTATAGGCTTTGCTGTCATTCTTATATTTTTCCTGAGACTTTTTTATGACGACGGCAAACGCCATGCCGCATATGAAAATTGGAGCTGGGTCAATATTACAATAGTGTATCTTCTTATGCTCCTAGTGTATTTTATTCCTGCAATATTCAGGGATTCATTCAGTCAGGAGGGCAAGGGAGATATCTTCTATAAGGTGCTTTATTATCCGTGTATATGGCTGAATGAAGGCGTGGGCATGAACTACCTTGTAAGCGTGATCATCGGCATAGGACTTCTTCTTGCAGCGTCCTATTGTTTCTATCTGATAGCCTATAAAGTGTATGTTCATAAGCATCCTGTCATTCTCAAAAGTATGAAATCTTTTAGTGCGGACAAGACAGATAATAAAGTATAAATTGTATTATTTGAACATAAATAAGAGTATTTACTATCAGAAATCTGTATGAACTCGCTTTGAATGTTAAATATTATTTAAAATGTTAGTTTAATTATTCTATTTGTACAAATTCGATAAATTTGTGAAGATTATTTTGTAAACAAATTAACGCTTAAAAAGCACTCAATCACTTGCGAAAAGATGAAAATAATGTTATAATTATAAAAATGCGTTTTGTGTATTTTTAAAGTTTTTTGTTATGAATGCACAAAATGTATAAATAAGTGGAGGTGTATCTACATATTATGAAGAAATTTTCCTATGTTGCTAAGGATACCTCGGGAAAAACCATAAAGGGTATCTATGAGGCTGAGGATGCACAGGAAGTACTGGACAAGATCCACGAACAAGGTCTTTTCTGTATAAGTTATACAGAAGCATTGGGCGGTGCAGGCAAACAATCTGTGCACAAGTTCAATACTAAGGAACTTGCTTTCTGCTGCCGTCAGCTTGCGGCAATGATGACATCGGGTCTTACCATTGTTAAAGCGCTCGACATTCTCTATAAGGAAGAGGAGAATAAGGGTGCAAAGGATGTTTGGAGAAGCGTTTATGACGATGTTCAGAAAGGTCAGAGCTTTACCGAGGCCCTCGATACAAGAAGAGGAAGCTTTCCGGACTTTTTCATCTCAATGGTAGACGCAGGTGAGACCTCAGGTACGCTCGATATGACAATGCAGCGTCTGAGCGATTACTATGCAAACTCAAACAAGTTGAACAATAAGGTAAAGAGTGCGATGACCTATCCTATCATACTTGGCGTTCTTTGTATCGTCATGGTAATCGGTATGTTTACGTTCATCATGCCTATATTCGCAGGTCTTATGCCAGAGGATCAGATGCCTGCACTTTCTAAGGCTCTCTTCTCATTCAGTGACTTTTTCAAGGCAAAATGGTATATCATTCTTATCGTGGTCGTTGTTTTGATATTCGGTTGGATATACGCCTTGAAAGTACCGTCAGTCAGACTTAAATTTGACTACATAAAGATAAAGATGCCTGCCGCCGGAAAGCTTATGGTAAAGATCTACGAGGGTCGTTTCGCAAGAACTCTTTCATCACTTTATTCAAGCGGTATCCCAATGGTAGAGTGTCTTGAACGTTCGTCAAGAATACTTGGAAATGCTTATGTTGATAAGATGTTCATTCAGGTAGTTGATGAAGTTAAGCAGGGCGCACCGCTTTCAGCGTCACTTGCAAAAACAGAGATATTTGAAGGAATGTTTACTTCCATCATCTATGTCGGTGAGGAATCAGGTGCTCTCGATGAGATCCTTGAGAAAACTGCTGACTACTATGAGGAAGAAGCAGACGCAGCCGTTACAAGACTTGTAGGACTTATGGAACCATTGCTCATCGTGTTCATGGGTGTTGCGATCGGTCTTTGCCTTGCGGGTATCTTCCCACTGCTCTACGGTTCATTGTCAGGTCTGGAAAACTAAGGGTCTGCATTTTATGTTCGTTAATTTTAAATATCTCCTCTCCTTTAAAATGGAGAGGGAAGATATTTGTTTTGAAAAATAATTTAAGAGGTGAAGGAATAAATGCTATCATTTGATATTTCTGATAGACAAATCAACATTGTTAAAGGTGATAACTCCTCTAACAAGATAAGGATCGAGAGATCTTTGCAGGTAGACATTCCTGAGGATATGATCCTTAATGGTGAGGTCATCAACCTTTCAGGTCTGTCTGAGTTACTGCTCACTCAGATCAAGGCTGAGGATATGATGGATAAGGACGCTATCGTTACTTTTTCATCGAGCAACATCGTATTCAAGGAGCTTGTAGTTCCAAAGGCAAAGGGTAATGAGTTCCTGCTTATGGTACAGAACCATATGAGCCAGGAAATGGGTATCACAGATGAGTATTCTATCTCATATACAGTAGTAGGTGAAGCAGGTGAGGATAATCCTGGTGCGGTGAAGGTACTTGCAACAGCTTGCCCTAGTACGATAGTTGAAAGCTACAGAAAGCTTTATAACATTATGGGCATGAACCTCAGATCTGTTAACATCGGATGTAACTCTATCGCAAGAATCGTTCTTGCTGACAAGTCCAACATGGAGAAAATGCCACTGTTGGTTTGCCAGATAGATAAGAACTTCCTTGGTCTTACACTTTTTGAGAATGGACAGATGGCATTCGCCAGATACGTTCCTATCTCAGAAGAAGATTATGATTCTGACGATTATATCACTGAAGCTCTTAACGAGAACATCTTCAGAATGGAGCAGTTCAATAAGGCAAGAGGCGGTTCAGGACTTGAAAATGTTATTCTCTATGGCTTTATTGAGGACTACATCAAACTCGTTGACGCTCTTGACGGTCTTGATATAAAGGCTTCCGTTCTCGGTGTGCCTGCTCAGATCACAGGTTTCGAGAACTTCGAGTTTACAGTATTCGCTAATGCTATCGGTGCTCTCTACAAGAGAAACAAGGCAACAGAGAAGATCAACCTTCTTGAAGTCGATCAGTCCACAGGTAAGGGCGGCAACAGCGGAATGGGTTCGCTGCTCATGACAGGCGGTATCTTCGCTGCGGCAGCCGCAGTGCTTATCGCAGGTGCAACACTTGTTATTAATCTCAGGAAGAGTTCTATCGAGAAAGATATAGACAAGACTAATGATAAGATAGCTGTTTGCAATGAGAAGATCGCCCAGAACCAGATACTTCACAATAAGATGAAGATCATGCAGGATTATTCAAACTATGTTACATCAGCAAATGCAGCTCTTGAAACACTTCCGGTCGTGTCAAGTGAGATGTTTGACGATATCAAGGAAGCTCTTGGTTCTTTCAAGTATGAAGGCTTTACATATAACCTTGAAGCTGGTACAGTAACACTTACTAAGGTTGAGCTTGATGATCAGTCAGATGTAAAAACAGCAATCGATGCCCTTGTAGGTACAGGACTCTTCCAGGAAGATGTAGGATACAACGGATATTCGATCGGTGAAGACGGCAGCTCAGGCGTAACGCTTGATTCGCTGACACTTTATCTTAAAGAAGAGGGCGAGGGTGAATAATTATGAAGTTGAATTATCGTGATAAAATGATTTTGATAGTAGTATTTGTACTGCTTATAATTGTTGCAGGTTTTATGCTTTTTATTAAGCCTGCCATTGATGAGTGTAGTCAGGCAAGCAGTGATCTGGAGTCAGCAAAGGTACAGCTCAGCGAGCTTGAAGATCAGGTAGACAAGGATAAGAACCTTGCCGCTGAGATTCAGACACTTTATACAAGCACCTCACAGGTCGCAGCTAACTTCTATGATTATCAGGTAGCATACAAGGCTACTGATAAGGTTCGTGAGCTTTTTAATGTTGATGATGTAAAGATCAAAAACTCCAATATGACTATTTCATCATACGGCAGCACAGTTCTTTCGCCTTTTGCTTATGAGTCAACAGCAGCAGCTACTGATTTTGACACTAAGGTAGATGAATACAATAATGCAAGCACAACTGATTCATCACCTGCAGATGCAAACACAGATGAAAATGCCGCTGATACCAATGAAACAGCTGCACAGACAATAGGTTACTATAGCCTTAACATTCAGTTCAAAAGCTCGCTTTCAGGTTTCAAGAATTTTGCTGACAACCTGACGACAAACAACGAAAAGAGCATGGTTATCCAGAATGTTAACATTGAGAATGTCAACGAAAGCGAGATCTCCGGTACAATGACACTCAATATGTACGTTTTGAAGAAGCTTGCTGATCCTTCTGCCAGCTAAGAGAAAACTATTTGGTAGGATAAGGAATATTTCTTATCCTACCAATTAGTGCTATATAATGATTAAAAATTTTATATAAGTAATCAACCTGTGTAAAATGAAAAAAGTATAGCATAAGTGATAATAAAACTAAGAAAGGTGGTTAATATGAAGAATACTCCGAAGAGGAAACAAAGAAACAAACCCGGAGTCGTGCTTTTCACAGCGGTTGCTGTCATGCTCATGCTGTCAATACTTTTGACTGCAACTGTTTCTTTTGTTTCGGTAAATAGGACAAAAACAAATGATAACTATAAGAGCAAACAGGCTTATCTGACAGCTTCATCTACTCTTGAAAGCTTTATTAATCAGATACAAACTGATACTGCTCCAACCAATGACCCTACTGCAAAGGCTCAGCAGAAAAAGGCCATAGATAACCTTAAAAAGCTAGCAAGTGCTAATAGCGGAAAGGGTACAACTACTAATGTCAGCTATAATGGATCAAATGGTAAAAGCGATAATATCGGTACCACAAAGATAACTGTAGCACAGGAGGGTACAAGTGTTGCAAATATCGTTGTTACCTGTGAAACTACTTATCTGGGAAAAACTGAAAAGGTAGCAGCTCATATTTCCACGCAGTCAGTTACAAAGCCTGCCGAGTATACAAATACAATCGAGCTTGTTGGTAACGGCGGCGCAGGTTACGATAACCTTAACGTTATCGGTGATATGGCTGGTATCAATAATACCACTGGTAAGGTCTATAGATTTACAAACAATACTAGTATCTATGGTTCTTATCTTATGTATGGTTCTTTGGAGGTTTCAACTCAGCCTCTTATCATGCTCAAGCCTAGTCTTGTAGATGAAAAGCAGGGTTCAACTGTTACAATTTCTGAAAACCTTGATGTTTCAAATGAATTCCACATTAACTCTACAATGGCAAGAGCAGACGGATATAACTATGTTAATATCGGTCAGAAGCTTTCCACTTCAAACCATATGGACGTTGGTTCATCAGGTTTTGATGTCGATTTGTTCTGTTGTGAAGCTAACATTGGCGGAAATGACTATACACAGTATGGTAACTTCTACGTTTATAAGGGCGCAGGTGCTTATAATGGCGATGCAACATTTGGTGCAGCTGGTCAGACGATCAATGGCTCTCTCTATGTCGAGGGTGATCTTAATGTCACAAAGTCACTTAAGGTAACAGGCTCTGTTTATGTTACCGGCACTATCACGGGTAAAGATAAGATCGTCTGCCAGGCTTCAAATATTCATGAAGGAGCTGTTCTTAGCAAAGCAGGTCGTGATGCAAAGCCACAGATACCTGTATCTGCTGATGCCTATGTATATTATCCGGAAGATTTCTTCATGAGCAGTGATACTAATGTGACAACGATCTCTGATGAATATCAGGCTTTCTATGATGGCTCAAACACTAAAACTTTCAATACCTTTGCAAGCGATCCAAGCTATTGGAATAATGTTGACTACACGCTTACTGAGCCAATAGACCTTACAGGAACAGGAGCTAAGACTCCAGTTACAAGCCGCTACAAATTGAGAATAACATCAAGCTGTACATGGGCATCTGATCTTTCGTTCAATGATTATGGCAATGGTTCAAGGATCCTCGTTGATGTTTCTGATTCTTCAGGCGATATTGTTATAAGACTTCAAAATGGTCTTAGTCTTGATTCAAGCTGGTCTCCAACTATAGTTGTCAGAAATCGTTCAACTATAATTGATACAACTACAGGTGACAGAAAATACAACTGCTATTTTGTTTCAGACTCAGGCAGTGCTATTACACTTAATGGTATCGACTCAGTAACAGGCAAGTCCAAGCATTCGGGTTCAAGCGCATGTAACTATAACTTTAGTGGCTTGAAAATATTTGATTATGACACTTATGTTCGTATGTATAACTCTGATACACTAAAAAATACTAAGGGTAATCCTGGTGCTCCACAGAGCAGCTTCATCCTTAATCCAACATCAGTGGACGTTGCAGGCTCTTACAGACCATCAAACAGCAGTATCATTTTCTTATTTGCTGAGAACACAACGCTTAGCGCCACAAACAACAGTTTCTTCCAGGGTTCATTCTACTCACCAGAAGCAATGGTTAATATAGCAACAAGTGGTCTTAGTGGACTTAATGTTACAGACTCAGCAGGCGGAAAAATGACCGTTCAGTGCTGTGCAGTCGGTGTAGTTATCGCAAACAGCTTTGGTAACGCCAATACAGCGTTCTATGTATACACTAAGCCTTCAACTACTTCTGTAATGCAGAATGCGAAGGGCGGTAAGGACGATTCAGCATTCGGATATACTCTTGACAGATATGATCACTATTAATTGAAAGGAGTATACTCATGAAAAAGAACAGCAAAAATAAAAAGGGTATGACTCTTGTAGAGGTCATCATAGCAATGGCACTTTTGTCAGGTATGTCAGCTATGCTTGTTACAGTTGCTGTAGCGGCAAAAAGACAGAATCTTGAAAACTACTACCGCAACAATGAAATGTATACTCAGGCAGTAAATGCCGAGCAGTATAATGATAACAAGACCGTCAATATGAATGAGTTGAAGGTAAACAAGTTCTCTTCAAGCGGCAAAACTACAAATGAGTTTGCCCTTGAGGCAGACTTTGGAAGTGGCATAAAGTTCAATACTACTGCCTATGGCTTTAAAGCAAAGCTTAATAATATTGATGAAGACGCAGGCTATCAGCTCAAATTTCTTCAGGGTAAGGATATAAACATTACGCCTAATCCTGAAAAGAGCGTTTACTGGGTAAAGTTTTATAACAATTCAGGGGCAGATATGGATTTCTATGCTCTTACGCCTGAGCTTACAGGCGGAAAGTTCTTTGATGTAAATAATAACTCATCAGGAAATTCACTTCTTATCCCTATCGGTGACGGTGGAAATCAGCAGTTTGGCGTTGTGCTTTCAGGCGTAACAGGAAGCGATTATTTCGGCTTCTCACAGTCATCTGATCTTTACAGCAGCGCTCCAACAGCCGATGCAGCTGCATTTAAGATCACAGATGCGACCTTTGACCATTATCTTGAAAAAGATGCGTCAGGTAAAGCTACAGGTTATGTAGTTATCCATTATATGGGTGGTTCTGATTACAAAAACCAGGCTGAATATGACGATGCACAATCAACACCATAAGGAGGGAGGATCTTGAAAATGAATAAAAACCGCAAGGGTTTTACCCTTGTTGAGCTTATCGTTGTGGTAACGATTTTCGGCGTGATCCTCGGAGCTATCCTTAATATGATTAAACCTGCAAATAACGTTTATCATGACGCTGATGCAACAATGGAAAGCAATGTCATAGGTTCAGGTCTTATAGACTATCTTGATGATGAGCTTAGATATTCGACCAATGTTCTTGTGCTTAAAGATTATATTGGTGTGCCTGATGTTTCAACCTCTGGTACTATCGGTGCAAGCGGTGTGACCTATTCAAATTGTATCGTTATTGATAATAATAATCTTCGTGGCTATAGTCTGAAAAACTATTCAGGCAATGACACGGATACAGCCGCAAAGAGAATGGGTGCAAAAGGCTGTATCCTCAATGTAGGTAAGGTAAATACAGAGGGCTTAAACTTTAATAATTCTGCTGTTGCAAGAGGCGTTGATTTTTACGACAATTATAAGTTTGATATCGGTGCAAGTATCAGCAAAATTGAGGAAATGTATACTCTCGACGTTTCTCTTACAGCCTATCAGCCAACATATGAGAACGGAAGCTATACTTTTACGAAAACAAAGTATAAAAAGGACGCAGCAGTAAATCTCACAAATATTAACATAGATGAAGGCGATTCATACAATGTTAATGACTATAAAGATTTCTCTGTAGCTCCTGATTATGTCACATATCCTCAGGCAACTACTGCTCCTGCAGGTTGCACAGCTCAGCAGGAAAAGTATTACAGCCTTGACGCTTCAAACACATATACTTATATTTTCTACGATAAGACAACAGTTTCAAGTTCAAAAACATACAGTGTAAAGTTTATCTACTCTGCAAGCGACCCTGAACCAACGCTTCGTGGTAAACAGATAGATACTAAGTCTGTCAAGGCGGGTACAGTTTATAAAGCTCCACCTTCTATGTCATCAAGAACAGGTTATGGCACGCCTTATTGGGTAGACAGCAAGAATAACGTTGCTGATTTTACAACAGGCGTAACAATAAATAAGGATATGGTATTCTCCTGTGTTTATCCGCCTGTTGCACCGAAAGCCCAATTTAATGTAACGTTTGAGAATATCAACGGTTCTACATTTACAACAACAAAAGTCTATGATGGCGACTTTGCAAATGACCCGGGAATTCCAACTGACATGGATACTATAAAACAGGATTTTGTTAAGTGGGTATACAAATCAGATACGTCAAAGGGTCTTACTGATGTTTCTATTACAGATAGCTCAGTTGTTTTCGTTCCAGTTGTACAGAACAAGCATAAGGTTGAGTTTAAATTAAATGGTTCTTTAATAAATGCCTCAACTATTTATGTTTCTGATGGACAGTATGCAACTTATCCAGGTGCTATCCCTGTTCCGTCAGATACAACAAAAATATTTGATAAGTGGGTTGTAGAGGGTAAGAGTGATGATATCAGTTCTACCCCTATAACATCTGACACTGTTTTTGTAGCACAATTCAAGGATAAACCAACATTGCCTAGTGGTTCATCGAGAATAAAGGTTCATATTCTCACCAAGCCTTCAAATGGTAATCATATTGTATGCAGTGGTAATCCTGTTGATTTCGAGGTGACAGGTCAGGTTATTCGTACTTCAACATATTGGGGCAGTTATATGAATGATCAGTTAAAGGTTGGTACGGATTTGGAAATACTTTTCTACAGTGATACTATTAATCTTCAGATAGGTTGGACCAGTGCTACTGTAAATTTAACCAATAATGGTGGAGAATATGAATACTGGTTTAAAGATGATAAGCTTTATACTAGTGATCCATCATAAATTTTAGTTTTCAGCGGCTGTATATTATTGTACAGCCTTGCTGAAAAAATCCCCTTAACAGAAAACTTCTATTAAGAGGATTTTTTGAGCAAAAAAATTCCGCAGTATCAAACTGCGGAATTTGTGCAATTATCTTATTATCAGCATTGCTTCGTTCATCATCTCGTTAAGACCAGTAAAGTCCATGTACCATGAACCGATCTGCTCTGAGTACAAAGCTGCAACAGCAATTCCTATGGAGAGATATGGACCAAATGCAAATACTGAATCACCACTGCGGTGCTTCTGGATAAGTCCACCGATTGAGCCTGTTATCAGTCCGATAAGAAGAGCTACCAAAGCACCCTGCATTCCGAGAAACAGCCCTGCGGCTGCCATGAGATATACATCTCCCATGCCCATTGCTTTCTCATGTGTGATAAGACAAATAATAAGCAAAGGCACGCTCACAATGAAAAATCCGATCAAGTGTGACTTAAGCGTAAGTCCCGTCTGATCTTTGCAGAAGATGTATTCCGCAACACCAAGCAAACCTATGAATATCACCACATATGTGTTGATAAGCTGAGTGTCCCAGTCCATGAAGAATACAACGATAAGAGCAGAGAATAACAGACAGACAAGTGCTGCACGAAGCGGATTGAAAATTCCATTAAAATGGTAGAATACCCATAAGTAGAGCAGTGCGTTCAGCGTTTCAACTATAGTGTATCTTGCCGATATCTTTGCACCGCAGCTTCGACACTTTCCACGAAGTATGCACCAGCTTACTATCGGTATCAGGTCACGCCGTTTGATCGGCTCACCGCAAGTCATACAGTGAGAATTTCGCTTGATAAGACTTTCATTTTTCGGCAATCGGTATATGCAGACGTTAAGAAAACTGCCTATGCACGCTCCGAAGATGAACACAAATACATAAATGATTATGTATGATAAGGTTAAATTATCCACAGTGATCCTCCTTTGGATTCATTAGTTAATATATTAATTTTATCATACTTTCATGAAGATTACAATAGATAATATGATTTTTTTGCGGTTTTTGCACCGCAGCAGACGTTTCCGCAGCGTCGGATCCCTAAATCAATGCGGAGGATTGGAGTAATATATATGAGAAACGGCCCTATCGGTCAGTATCTGGTACAGAAAGGTCTTATAACTGAAGAACAGCTTCAGGAAGTCCTTGCCAAACAGAAGGAGCAAAAGGGAAGACTTTTTGGTGATGTCATTATTGACATGAAGCTCGTTACCGATGTTCAGTTCTGTCAGGTCCTCGCCGAGCGACTGAATGTGTCCTATATCGACCTTGATAATACTGAGCTTATGCCTGATATAGTCAAGAAGATACCGGAGGCAACTGCAAGAAAGTATAACGTCATTGCAGTCAGCAAAATAGGCAAGCGTATGACCGTTGCAACTAATGACCCTATCAACTTTTATATTTTCGAGGATCTCCGTGTTATCACAGGCTGCAGCATAACACCTGTCCTTGCCACAAAGTCATCTATCAACCGTGCAATCGGTAAGATGTACTCAGAAGGTCAGGTTAACTCCGTTGTTGACGAAGCTACAAAGCAAAAAGAGGAAGAGCTTAACCTTGAAGAACTCAAGGATATCTCCGAGGAGAGAATCGAGAACGCTCCTATTGTTAAACTTGCTACCGCTATCGTCGAGAACGCCCAGCGTCAGGACGCAACGGATATACATATCGAGCCATTCAAGGATAAAACCGTTATCCGTATCCGTGTAAACGGCGACCTTATCGAGCTTATGACCCTTTCCGCCGCACTTCATACTTCGCTTGTTACCCGTTTCAAGATCTTGAGCGGTATGAATATCGCAGAAAAGCGTATCCCGCAGGACGGCCGTATGTCACAGGTCGTTGACGGCACAACTCTCGACCTTCGTGTATCTAACCTTCCAATGGTGTACGGTGAGAAAGTCGTTCTCCGTATCCTCGCAACAGGCGATATGTCACTGAGAAAAATTACCGACCTGGGTATGACAGATTATAACTATAAGAGATTTGAGGCGTGCCTGAAAGTGCCGCAGGGAGTTGTCCTTGTAACAGGCCCTACAGGTTCAGGTAAATCTACCACACTTTACGCCGCACTTGGCGAAATATCCAAACCAAGCAACAACGTTATCACTGTCGAAGACCCAGTCGAGAAGAAGATAGAGGGCGTAAACCAGTGCCAGATCAACGAAAAGGCAGGCATGACATTCGGTGCAGCCCTTCGTTCTATCCTCCGTCAGGACCCTGACATCATAATGGTCGGAGAAATGCGTGATACTGAAACTGCTGAAATCGCTATCCGTGCCGCTATTACAGGACACCTTGTTCTGTCAACACTTCATACCAATGACGCCGCTTCTACTGTAACAAGACTTGTGGATATGGGCGTTGAAGCATACATGGTCGCAACCTCACTTATCGGTATTGTTGCTCAGCGTCTTACAAAGGTGCTTTGCCCTGAGTGCAAAAAGCCTAGAATGTCAACTGAGGAAGAAAACGAGCTTATGGGTCTTGACCATTCAGTACAGGTGTACGACCCATGTGGCTGTCCAAAGTGCAATAACACAGGATATAAAGGAAGAACCGCTATCCATGAGATCCTTCTCGCAACACCGTCTATGCAGGCTCTTATCACAAGGGGAGCAAAAGCTGACGAAATTCAGGAGCTTGCAAAGAAAGAGGGCTGTCATCTGCTTCGTGACAACGTTTCAGAGCTTGTTCAGCAAGGCAAGACCTCAATGGACGAACTTATCCGTGTAACATATGCTGTATAAAAAAGAAATATATGGAGGTAAATTCTAATGGCAATCGACATTAACAAAATTCTTGATGAAGCAAGAGCCCTTGGCTGTTCCGACCTGCACTTCACCGTAGGTATTCCGCCGATAGTTAGACAGGGCGGTAACCTGAGAAAGCTTTCCTCATATCCTGATATGACCGAGATCGAAATTCTCAAAATATGCGAGGATATGTGTACAGATAAGCAGCGTCAGTCTATCAAAGACCATATTGATACCGACTTTACATATGTATCTTCAAGAGGTTTCCGTCACCGTGTAAACGTGTATCGTCAGAGAGGAAACACGGCCATCGCTCTCCGTCTTTTGAGAAACGATATCCCGACCCTTACCGACCTTGACCTGCCACCTATCCTTGCAGAGTTCTCAATGAGACCTCGTGGACTTGTGCTTGTAACAGGCCCTACCGGTTCAGGTAAGTCAACAACTCTTGCCGCAATGATCGACCATGTAAATATCCATAAATCAGCTCATATCATCACTATTGAGGACCCTATCGAGTATATGCACGCTCATAAGAGATGTATGGTAAACCAGAGAGAGATCGGACCTGACGTACCGAGCTTCTCACTTGCTCTCCGTGCTGCTCTCCGTGAGGACCCTGACATTATCCTCGTAGGAGAAATGCGTGACTTCGAGACTATCGAAGCTGCTGTTACCGCCGCTGAAACAGGACATCTTGTTATGAGTACACTTCATACAACGTCCGCACCGTCAACTATCGACCGTATCATCGACGTTTTCCCTGCTCACCAGCAGCATCAGATCAGAACTCAGCTTGCTTCCGTTCTCGTTGGTATCTGTACTCAGACACTTTGCCGTACATTCGACGGCACAAGCCGTGTAGCTTGCTGTGAGATTCTTAATGCAACAGACTCTATCAAAGCTATGATCCGTGACGATAAGGTGCATCTTATCGGTTCAGCTATGCAGACAGGTAAAGCAACAGGAATGCAGACCATGGATCAGGAGCTTGCAAAGCTCGTTCGTTCGAGAACGATCTCCATGGACGTTGCGCTTGAAAAGTGCGTAAACCCACAGGATCTCAAGAGATTTATCGCAGGCGGAGCTTAAACTACAATATTAATAATAAAGAGCGTTTTTACTTTCTCGGTAAAAACGCTCTTTTTGTATGTTTTTTCAGCCCTTGACCTCACTGTCCTTGTGCCATACGTTGTTGTAAAGAAAAACAAGCACAGCCATTGCAATGATAATGAAATATCCAAGAAAGCTCCAGCCATCAGGAATATCTCCAAAAAGGAAATATCCCAAAATTGTGGTAAAAATCAACTGCGAGTAATCATAAACCGATATCTCCCTTGCAGGAGCGTGAGTGTAAGCCGCAGTTATAGCGAACTGTCCGCCTGCCGCACCTGCGCCAGCTCCCAATAAACAAAGTATTTGGAAAATCGTCATAGGGTGGAAATCTAATATTAGAAATGGCAGGGTGAACAAGCAGGAAAATCCCGAGAAGTATGCAACTATCACCGCACCATTTACTCCATGCTGTCCTAAGTATCTTACGCAAGCGTAAGCAAGTCCCGCTCCCATTCCTCCTAGAAAACCAATAAGGGCAGGGAAGAAGTCCACATTCTGAAAACTCGGCTTGATGATAAACAAGCTTCCTATAAATGCACAAATTACAGTGAAGCCCTGAAAGAAAGTCAGCCGCTCTTTAAGGAAAATAAAAGAGAAAATGATAACGAAAAACGGTGACATTTTGTTTAGCATGGAAGCGTCAGACAGCACAAGATGATCTATGGCATAAAAGTTTCCAAGCATTCCTAGCGTGCCAGCAAGCGCCCTCACAAAAATGACCGCATTGTTTTTTTTGCCCTCAATGTGAAAGCGTATGTGATTTTTCTTTAGCACTCCAATAGCGAAAAACAACGCCACAAAGTTTCTGAAAAAGGTCTTTTGCACCGTCGGTAAGTCTCCCGAAAGCCGCACAAATGCGAACATGAATGCAAACGAAAAAGCCGACAGAATAATGTAAATAATAGCCTTGTATTTACTTTTCATCTCTGTCACCTCCGTTCATGTAAATGTGTTCACGCCTCAGCTCTTTTATAAGCTCGCCCACCTTCCACTTTTGATTATGCATTGTGACCATTGCTTTTAACTTCACCGTAGCTTCTTTTTCCCTGAGCTTTTTCAGTATAGGGTCAAGTGACCTGCCGTCAATGCCCGAAAAAATAAGACATTCGTCAGCAATATCCTCTCCCACTTTCTCAGACCTGACAAAGCCCTTGAAACCGCAAAGATATCCAACCTGCTGTCCCATTATCTCATTGTCAAAGAAAACAGCCTCCGCATTTTCGCTTTTAGCAATATCTTCAATGATATCACGCTTTTGCGAACTGATATTTATGCCGATTATCTTTTTCGGTATAGCACTTCTTATTCTTGACTTCATAAAATTACTCCTCAAATCGTACTATCTATATTATACCCCGATCTCATATTTTCTTCAAGAGCAAATATACAGAATTTTTACCCTCATTTGCCCCGATTTTATGTGTGAACGCAAAAAAATCGCCCCGATCTCTCGGAGCGATAGTTTTATTTAGTCATTAGAGTTCAATGATGACCTTGCCGCTGAAGTTAGGAGCAATTTCAACAGTCTTGTCTGTGTTAGCCACAGCGATCTTGAAGCTTGCCTTTGTGTCAGTGTATTCGCACTCGATCTTGTTACCGTGTCTTGTAGCTGTCAGCTCGAATACCTTGTTTGCCTCAGTGTCATAAATAGGGCAAACTGCACTCTTGCCGTCTTCAAGCTCGTAGATAGTGAATGTTGTGCCCTCAAGATAATCATACTCTATCTGTCTTTCAAAGTTGCCGTATGCAATAATGCTGTTTGGCTTAGCAAGAGCAGGTATCTCAAAGTATGAGCATTTGTGCTTATACCACTTGCCGCCCTCAAGAACCTTGCCGGTGATAATATCTGTCCACTTGCCCTCTGGAACATAGTATTCAGCGATACCCTCGTCATTAAGAATAGGAGCAACAAGAATGTTGTCGCCGAACATATACTGTCTGTCAAGCGTCAGGCAAGTTGGGTCGTCCGCAAAGTCGATGACCATTGCTCTCATTACAGGTACGCCGACCTCGTGTGTCTTGATAGCCTGAGCCCACAGATAAGGCATGAGCTTGCCCTTGAGCTTTGTGAAGAAGCGCAGAACGTCGCAGGACTCCTCGTCGAAGAGCCATGGCACTCTGTATGACTGGTTACCATGCAGTCTTGAATGTGATGAGAACATACCGAACGCAGCCCATCTCTTGTAAATGTCAGGTGTAGCAGTAGCTTCAAAGCCTGCCATGTCATGTGAAGTGTAGCCGAAGCCTGAGATACAAAGTGACAGACAGCCTCTTACAACCTCGGCCATTGAGTTGTAGTTGCCTGAGCAATCTCCGCCCCAGTGAACAGGGAACTTCTGACCGCCTGCTGTAGCAGAACGTGCGAACAGACAAGCCTTGTTCTCTCCAAAATATTCTTTCAGTACGTTGAATACGCACTCATTATAAAGATATGTGTAGAAGTTGTGCATCTTGATAGGGTCAGAGCCGTCATAGTAAACAACATCTCTTGTAGGTATTCTCTCACCAAAGTCTGTCTTGAATGTGTCAACACCCATTTCGCAGAGCTTTCTAAGATATCCTGCATACCACTTGCAAGCCTCAGGATTAGTGAAGTCAACAATAGCCATACCAGGCTGCCACTCATCGCACTGGAATACAGAGCCGTCAGTTTTCTTGATGAAGTAGCCGTTCTTCATACCCTCGTCAAAGAGCTTTGAACGCTGACCAACATATGGGTTGATCCATACGCAAGTTTTCAGACCCTTGTTTTCGTGAAGTCTCTTGAGCATTGCAGGTGGGTCAGGGAATTGTGACTTGTCCCACTCAAAGTTACACCACTCAAAGCCCTTCATCCAGAAGCAGTCAAAGTGGAATACCTGAAGAGGAATATCTCTCTCAGCCATGCCATCGATAAATGATGTGATAGTCTCCTCATCATATGTTGTTGTAAATGAAGTTGTGAGCCACAAACCAAATGAGAATGCAGGCGGCAGTGAAGGCTTGCCTGTAAGGTCAGTGTAGCCCTTGAGTACGTCAGTGAGGTTAGCACCGCCGAATACATAGTATTCAAGGCTCTCACCTGGAACTGTCATGGATACCTTAGAAACAGTGTCAGAGCAAACCTCATATGAAACCTTGTCAGTGCTGTTTACAAATACACCATAGCCCTTTGAAGAAAGATAGAATGGGATAGACTTGTAAGACTGATCGGAACAAGTGCCTCCGTCAGCGTTCCATATCTCAACGTTCTGACCGTTCTTAGTGAATGTTGTGAATTTCTCGCCGAAACCGTAGAAATATTCGCCAACAGAAGTGTCGAACTGCTCTCTGATGTATGTTCTTGTAGGATCGGCAGGGTAGCTCCAGAATGTGTCGTCGAGCTGTGTCTGAAGTCTTGCCTGCTGCTTGTAAGCACTCTCAAAAATAACGCCTGTCGATCTCCAGCCACCACTTGTGAGTTTCTTATCCTTATAATAGTATGTGAAGCTCCAGTTTTCTTTAGAAACAACGAGCTTTGTGTCGCCTGTAACAAGTACGGCTTCCTTGTCTGTAACAGTTACCTGTGGCTTGAAGCCCTTGTCCTCGAGAACAAAGTGCGGACCATTGTCAACATGACCCTTGTGGTGTGTGATGCTTACCTTTACGCAGTTCTCCTGAGTTGAAGTGTAAGCGATCTCAAGGTTTGCACTTCCGAGCATCATAGCTCTGTTGTATACAACGAAAGGTGTTGCCACAACGAGGAATCCGTTTTCGATCTCTTCGATCTCGAAAGCCTGATTTGCATAGTTTACTTCGTAGCCTCTCTGGTTGAGCCAGAAACCGTCAGCAAATTTCATGTAATAAACCCTCCTGTAAATTTAAAGTAGTTTTCAGAATATAAAAAAATGAAAATTTTATTGGGAAGTCCGTTTCTCCCCCTTTATGTATATTTTATAGCATATTTGCCTAAATTGCAATAGTAAAAAAGTGATATGTGCAAGTATTTTAATGGATTGAGCATATTTTAGTGTAAACATTTCATGAATTGATATTTACATTATATAAATTTATTAAGATATATGTAAACCTTTACACAATACCCCAAAAAAGCGGACGGCATAAAAGTCGTCCGCAGAAATATCATATTCTTTATCAATTTTGCAAACGGGACGTCGAGGGCGTCGTCCCCTACATATTGCCCCGACTACTCAATACTAAGAAACTCATCAGGTATGTAAGACAAGCATTGCTGCACGCTCTCACGAGTGAAGCCCTCTACATAATTCTTGGCAAACAGCTCATCAGTGTATTCCGCATAAGGATAAACAGTGCAGTTGTACCAATCGCCATAGTATGAATCACCCTCAAAGTGCGATATTATCGGTATCGCCTTAACGTTCTCGAATGTCACCTCATTGGTGTCAGGGTCTTTAACAACATTAAGCTTGCCAATAAGTCCTACAAGCGACTTTGTGTCATACATAGTGGAAATAAAGTTGCCCAAACCGTAGTAAACGAACGCCTGTCCGCCCTCAGGCTTGTCAAGATATCCGCAAGTGCTGATAGTGTGCGCCTGCGTGCCTATTATCAGGTCAGCACCCCACTCCACAAGCTTAGGCGTTATCTCCGTCTGCTGTTCGTTAAGCTCGTTCTGTATCTCTGTGCCGTAATGACATGAAACCACAACAACGTCTGCCATTTTGTCAGCCTCTTCTATCTGAGCCTTTATCTTGTCCTCTTCATCAAGATATATCACCTGAGCACCGTCACCGCTGAGATAATTACCATTTGTGTGCTCCATGTATCCCAGAAAAGCAAATTTTATGCCGTTGACTTCCATGGTCTTGATAGTGTCAGCGTCCTCCTGCGAACGATAAGCACCGTAATGCACAATGCCCTTTGTGTCCCAGTAATCAAGAGAGCTTATAAGCCCCTCTTCGCCTTGGTCGAGAACATGATTGTTTGACATAGAAACCACATTGAAGCCCATGTCAACTATTTTGTCGCCCACAGCAGTTGGCGATGCGAACATAGGATAGCTTTGTGGTTCCACGCTGTCTGTAACAAGCGTTTCCTGATTGATTATAGCCACATCAGTGCCTTCTATGTACTTTGTAACGTGTTCATAAGCCTGCGTGAAATCATATTTTTCACCACCGCCAAGCTTTAGCGCCTCATTATAAATATTGTCGTGTATAAGGTTGTCACCTACGCAAACCAGCGAGCAGGTGTAGCTTGGCTGTTCCTTTTCTTCTTCATTCACCTCGACCTCTTTTTTGCTGGAGCTGTCCTCAGTTTTTTTGACTTCAGCTTTGCTCTCGGTTTCGGTCACTGTCAAAGCGTTTCCGTCAAGCTTGCTCGCGTCAAGCTTACCGCATGATACAGCACTCAGCGACAACATCGCCGAAAGAGCCACTACTGTGATCTTATTGTATAAAAGTCTGTACTTCATATAAATTCCTCTCATAATATCTTAAAAAAAATACAAATTTACTTATAGTTTAATTTTAACACATTTTTAAATAATAATCAAGTCAAATTTTCAAAATGTCGAATGCTTTATTGTAGTGCTACAATAGATATTGGACAAAATTAAGAAAAAAGAAAAGAGAGATAGACAAAAATCTGATAAAATAAAGTTACCACACCAAATTCAAATCAGAAAGGAAGCCTATCTCTCATGAATAGTATAACACAAGATATGAAGTTTCGTCAATCCTTAATGAATTACGCAAAGAAATATGGAGTGAGCCGAGCGAGCAGAAAATACAATAAATCACGTTCATATATATATTTCTGGCTGAAACGCTGGGACGGAAGTGTGGAGTCCCT
>NZ_LARF01000002.1:0-81928 GCF_000980385.1 Ruminococcus sp. N15.MGS-57 | reverse complement strand
CTAGTTTTTTCATAACCCTGTAAAGACTTTCAAGACAGCGTGTATACCCTTGTTTCCTGAGACGATGCCATAGTTCGGGAAGCTCAAGTGTCGGGTTCCGTTTGTGATACCTTTTGATAAGATCTATTTCTTCCTTGGTATGCTCATTGGGATGATGATGCGGTCGGCGTGATTTAACTGCAAGGGACTCCACACTTCCGTCCCAGCGTTTCAGCCAGAAATATATATATGAACGTGATTTATTGTATTTTCTGCTCGCTCGGCTCACTCCATATTTCTTTGCGTAATTCATTAAGGATTGACGAAACTTCATATCTTGTGTTATACTATTCATGAGAGATAGGCTTCCTTTCTGATTTGTATTTGTGTGGTAACTTTATTTTATCAGATTTTTGCCTATCTCTCTTTTCTTTTTTCTTAATTTTGTCCAATATCTATTGTAGCACTACACAAATTATTTTATAAATTTCCTCCAAACAGTTGATTTTACAGCGAAAATATGATAAAATTATAGTAATATATTTTATGAAAGGAACGATAGTTAATGAACGACAAGAAACCTATGGTCATGAGAATACTCGTTCTCGCTTTGGTTGCCGCACTTATACTCGGTCTGATCGTCGGAACTGTCATTAGTGCTGTATAATGGTGCATATCGGAAATAGCTGGGACGATATTCTGGCTGATGAGTTTAAAAAGGAATATTATTTGAAACTCCGTGAATTTTTGAAATACGAATATTCACACTTCACTGTTTATCCTGATATGCATGATATCTTCAATTCATTGAAGTACACGCCTTATGAAAATGTCAAGGCTGTTATCATTGGACAGGATCCTTACCATGGTCCGGGACAGGCTCATGGTCTTTGTTTTTCCGTTAAAGCTGGTGTTAATCCACCACCGTCTTTGCAGAATATTTTTAAAGAACTTAATGCTGATCTTGGTATCTCTTTCCCTAATAATGGCGAGCTTACCGATTGGGCTAAGCAGGGCGTGCTGATGATGAACACTGTTCTTACTGTTCGTCAGGGTCAGCCTAATTCTCATAAGGGTAAAGGCTGGGAGCAGCTTACTGACGCTGTAATAAAAAAGCTTAATGAGCGTAATGTGCCTACTGCGTTTATCCTCTGGGGTGGCAATGCTAAGGCTAAGGCACCACTGATAACTAACCCTATTCATGCAGTATTCAAGGCAGCTCATCCATCTCCATTGTCTGCGTATAATGGTTTTTTCGGATGCAGACATTTTTCTAAGGTTAACGATTTCCTTGTAAGTAACAATATTCAGCCAATAGATTGGACAATAAGCAATAAGTAAAAAATAACCTCGGTTTGTATCACTACAGGCCGAGGTTTTATTTTTATAGTTTTTTGATGTGCTGTATAAGCAACGCTACGCCCATTACAATGAGGTTGTAGACGATAACTAGCGTTGGAGTAAGCTGAACAAATGAACCTGCTAGCATCATTATAAGGGCTATGAGCGCCGCAAGTATCGTTGCACCATACATCACTGACGCACCAAGTTCTGCGGTAAATTTGAGCCTTTTTGCGCCTATCACAAGCATTGCAAATGACGGAAAATGTCCGCTGCAAAGCATTGATGAAGCCTGACGTGGAACGTACTCGGTTTCGCTTTCGTAATCCTTGTGATATCTGAAACTGAGAAGCTTAACGCTGTCGCTTTCAATATCAAAGAGATCTGAGAGAAAACGCTGTGAAAGAAAGCCGTCAACTGTTCTTATTACTGTTGTGATACCTTCAAGTTCAAGCTCCTGAAGCCAACGTGTAACGGACAGATTAGGCGATACCTGAATAACGAACATTGCTGCTGTTATTCCAGAAATAGAAAGATATACAGCAACATTCCCATTTGTATACTCCTTCTCTTTTGCTTCTGACGGCAGACCGTCAATAGAGTGGTTTTCCATAAGCTCTCTTGTACCAAGAAGTACACGTTTGTTTTCTATCCAGCCCGAAAGTCCAAGACCGTCCTCATAAATGTAGCTTTCAACAGGATAAAGCAACTCAGTCTTGCCTCTGAGCATTTTGTAGAATGTAGACTTAAGAACACTTCCCGATTGACAGCTAAGGCTTGCCGCCATTAAAATGCAGTCTTCAATAGAAATAGCTGAGAGAAGCTTAAGGTTTGCAAGCTCAATGCTTCCTTTAGGGAAAAGCTGTTCAGCGTCAACAAGAAGTGAATTTGTGTCAGCAAATTCATCAACAGAAGAATATCCCAGCATTACCGCTGAATACTGCAAATACTTCTTTGTAGCTCTTGCCAAAGGTACATTTACTATAAGCATTACCGCAAACGAAGAACACATGGTAACAGTGCCTGAGAAAGCCGCAAGTGCTATAAACAAACGTTCTTTCATGTTTGACGCACCCTTATCAAATATAAGTGACAAAAGTGCTATAACAACGCCTGCAATGAGGATATAAGGGCTTATTTTCTTTGAATACTCATCTGAGATATCAGAAGTGTAGCTGTTCTTCATAAAATCGTCCACAAACTCGGTTTTGCGCATAGCTGCTATCTTTGGCTCTGCAACAGCACCTCTTGTGAAGTTTTCTGCTATTTCCTCATCTTCAACGGATGTAACTGCATATCTCTCAAAATCTCCTGCAACGTACCTAAAATTACGCTCAGTACGTTTTACCACCATAAGTTTTCCAAGAGTATTGAATATCAGACCCACGATTGCAACGGATATGTAAACATGGTAAACACTGTCACGAATAGACTCAGGATCAAATAGATTTATTATTCCTGCAATGACTGTAATAAAAATACCTATCGCTGCTATTGTATCATTATCTGCCTCTTTTTTAAATAGGCTTTTCATTCCTGCAAGAAGCACGTTATAGCACACTGCTATAGAAATAAGGCCCAAAATAGTGTTTGTAAACAGATATGCCGCAGGGGTTATCGTTCTGTCAAATGTCTTTATAAGAGGCAGTTCCAGGTCATTTGCAACCGTGATGAATGTGCTGAAAATACCCGTAAACAGAAGTACACAAAGCCTTAGAACAAGGTTGCTCTTCACATGACGGATAGAGCCAAAGACCTTTTCGGCGTCATCAAACTTCTTAAATTCCATCTGCCCTGCCTTGTCTTTATCGTTTGTATCATCACTGTCAGGCTCGCTTTCCTGCTCGTCAGTTTTAAGAACAAAGCTGTCAACTTTCTTCTTTCTGTGCTGTGACAATATAGAGGATTTTTCCTCATAGGTGGCGTCATCAGGGATAAGTGCCTTGTCAAACTCCTCTGTTTTCGGGATTATTTTTCCCGTCAGTCCCATTTTGATATCTTTAAGGCTTGCCCTGTTCACAGGCGGAATGCTCTGCTTTGCAGCCTTGCCTTTTTTATGTTTGGTGAGATTATTTATAAGTGCAGCATTTTCCTCGTTACGTTTTTTCTCATTCGTATGATCTGACGCCAATTCATCATCAAAATCTGTTGCTTTTATTGGATCATAGTCGTCACTGTCTATATCACTGGTATCATTATCTTTTTCAATACTCTCATCAATATTAGTATCTTCATTAGTATCTTCATTTAAAATTTCATCGTTTTCCTGTGACTCGTCAGTTTTTAAATCTTTTTCAACTTTTTCGCTGTATTCTGAAATTATATCGTCTATTGAGAATTTATCAGCCAAAGCTTTAACCTCCCTGTTCCTTATAGATTTCTCTGTCTTACGGCTTCATACATAAAAATGCCCGCCGCAACGGAAGCATTCAAAGAATTGACTTTGCCTGCCATAGGCAAACTAAGCAAAAAATCACATTTATCTTTTATTAAACGTCCCATGCCGAAGCCCTCAGAGCCGACTATCAGCCCTATAGGACCAGTTAGCTTAACTTCAGTATAGCTCTGTCCCTCGCCGTCAGTTCCATATATCCACACACCGTTTTCTTTAAGCATATCAATAGTTGCTGCAAGATTTGAAACTCTTGCAACAGGCAACCAGCTTGCTGCACCTGCGGACGTTTTGAAAACAGTTGCGTTCAATGATGCACTTCTTCTCTTTGGAATGATAACGCCGTGAGCACCTGCCGCCTCAGCCGTTCTGATTATTGCACCAAGATTGTGCGGATCTTCTATCTCATCGCAAATGATAATGAAAGGATCCTCTCCCTTTTCATTTGCGATGCTGAGAATATCCTCCGGAGACACATACTCCGCACACGCACCCATAGCAATAACACCCTGATGTGAAGCTCCCCTGCTCATATTGTTGAGTTTTGTTTCGGTAACACGCTTGACATTTATGCCTTTTTCCTTTGCAAGTCTACAGATAAGTGTTATAGAGCCTTTAGCCTCAGGGTTAATATAGATAGTGTCGATCAGCTTATTTGCTTTTAAAGCCTCAATAACAGGGTTTCTGCCAATTATAAGCTGCAGTTCATTTTCTTCGTCTAAATTATTATTTTTATCTTGATAATTACTCATTGAATTTTCCTTTTCAAAAAAATATACTACTCGTAATTATACCACAAAAAAAACATAATGCCAATAGTAAACAGGCTTTTTATACAGACTTTCGACGATTTACACAAATTTTATCAATGATATTTATGCTTATCACATACACAATGCGATAAGCAGCAGAACAAGCATTGCCACACCCATTATAGTTGATATCACAGCCACAGAGTTGAATTTTCTGTTGGTCGAAAACATTTTGTCCCCCGTTATCGCACTTGCGATATCAACAGCATTTTTTCTTAAAATATCAGGTTGTAGATGTTTTTTGTTTGCGTTTACAAATAATAGAATCTTATCAAAACATTCATTTTCTGTACACTTTATTTCGATGATTTGTTTATTAATTCCTTTGAGCATTACAGTCAACTCCTCTAAATACCAATTACTTGATTATATTACTGATTGTTGGCATTTAAAAAGTGCAATATTCAACATTTCAACGCAAAAATGTTGAATATGAAAAGTTTTCAACATTCGTAGGGGCATTTTCTGTTGAAAACCATGTTGAAAACGTTGAAAACTCATGGTTTTATCGGTATTTGCAGGCTGTTGAAAACTTCATATTATAACGAAAATCGACCATTTAAGCGAAAAAACGCTAACTTTTGGGAACAAATACACACGAGAATGTTACGAATATATTAACACACAAACTTGTCTGTTGAAGGTTATTTGTTAGCAGCGGAATGACCGCACTTTACATAATTTTTGAATTTGTTTGAGAATAAATTTACAATGCTAGATCCAAAGTACAAAAAAATGACCTGTTCAAAGAACAATGACCTATTAAATGATATAAGCTGATCTTCTGTACATATAATTGTACTTTTACAATCTTCTGCATAAAATCTAAGCTGTAACCATTGTAACGAAAAGTAACGAAAATTTCTTATCTTGTGGTAAGAAATTTTATAGCACGCTCTATGGAGTCTTTTGAGTTTCCCCAATCGGCATTTGCTCCTGTGTTACGGTAGTCATACATCTTGCAGTAGTGTGATACGTCCGCTTCAAGAGTGTCAAGATATTTGCTTGTCAGCTCGCCGCAAGCGTCAATAAACTGCTTCTGATATTTCTTATCCATACTTTCAGTACACATAGACACTAAAAGGTCATAGTGCGGCAGACAAAGCATTTCCTGCTGAGCAAAAAGATCTCTGAAATCACGCTGTTGAACATACATCTCAAACAGCGTAACGAGTATCCTTGACATTCCCCAATCCACCTTGCTGCATACAAAACATTCGTTATTAACTGCGCTGACTTTCTTTTGCTTTGCTGTCTTGCCCTCGAACATTTTCTTTCGTGTGAAAATATGCTTTTGCATATCCTGCAAATGTGATTGAAGCATAAGCGCAAGTGACAATCTATTTTTGCAGGCTCTCATCTGTTCAAAATGTGTTTTGCAGAAACCGAGCTTATTGGTCTCCATACGCACGTCTGGCTCCATCATAGCCGCTCCCATTATGTACTCAACAGTTCTCTGCTCCAACGTATCACGCAGGCGGCATATTGGACAGCCGCATTTCGGCTCAAATATATCTGTGACAGGTATTGTCAGAATGCTTTCTCTCATATGATCTATCCTTTCTTAGATATGTTTATTTTATCCGCTTGAAAAATACTAATATTTATAGTATAATATTTTTTGTAGAATTTTGCAAGTAGATTCGATGATTTTATGATAAATAGGAGCTGAATTTTATGGATTATACACAAAGCGGCAGTGACATTTTGCTGAAACAGCCTGATTTTGGACTAGATGATACACTTGATTGCGGACAGGCTTTTCGCTGGGAGAAGATAGATAAAAAAACTTACAGCGGAGCTTTCCTTAACAACAAACTTACCATAAGTGAGGAACCCGAAAATGGCGTGTTTAGGTTTCATGACACTACTGTGCAGAACTTTGAAAACATTTGGATCGATTATTTTGACCTGAATACTGATTACGGGGAGCTTAAACGCCGCTTCTCTGAGAACGAAACTCTGTCAAAAGCCTGCTCATTTGCAGGCGGCATAAGAATACTCAGGCAGGACAGTTGGGAGGCGTTATCTTCCTTTATAATAAGTCAGAATAACAATATCCCAAGGATAAAGGGCATTATAGGACGTTTGTGTGAGCATTATAGCGGCTACCCTTCTGCAGAAGATATGGCAGATGAAACTATAGACAGCCTTGCATATCTGCGTTCAGGGTTCAGAGCAAAATATCTTGTTGACGCCATTGAAAAGGTTTTGAGCGGTGAGATAGACTACCAAAATATAAAAGAAATGCCCCTTGACGATGCACGAAACGAGCTTATGAAGATCAAGGGCGTTGGTCCGAAAGTTGCTGATTGTACACTGCTTTTCGGCTTTTACAAAACGGACGCCTTCCCAAAAGACGTGTGGGTGAAGCGAGTGCTTGCACAGTGGTATCCGAACGGACTTCCCTCTTGTGTGAAGGGTGTCGAGGGCATTGCACAGCAATATCTATTCCACTACATAAGAAATACCCAGAAATAACAAAAGACCCGATCGTAGAGTTTTCCACGGTCGGGTCTGATATTTTATTACATAGACTCTGGGCAAGTTATCTTGAGCATATCAAGAATATTCTTTATTACCTGCTTAACTGCAAGTGAAAGTGAAAGTCTTGCCTGCATAACGCTCTCGTTTTCTCCCATGATACGGCAGTTGTTATAGAACTTGTGATACATTGTAGCAAGGTCTATAACATACTTTGTTACCTTAGCTGGGTCATAAGCCTTTGCAGCCTCGTTTATAACGTTTGGCAGAGTAGCAAGGTGTTTTATCATCTCCTGCTCCTCAGGCGCTGTGAGGACGCTGAGAGCCGCCTTGTCGAGGCTCTTAACTTCAATGCCCTCTTCGTTCATCTTTTTAAGGACAGAACAAATTCTTGCGTGTGCATACTGTACATAGTAAACTGGGTTCTGGCTTGTCTGAGATACGGCAAGGTCAAGGTCAAAATCAAAATGAGAATTAGGCTCACGGAGATTGAAGAAAAATCTTGCTGCGTCTATCGGTATTTCGTCAAGAAGAGTTGACAGAGTGATAGCTTTGCCTGAACGCTTGGAAAGCTTATACTTTTCGCCGTTACGGACAAGGTTTACCATTTGCATGATAACAATGTCAAGTCTGTCAGCGTCAACGCCAAGTGCTGTCATAGAAGCTTTAATACGAGCTATATATCCGTGGTGGTCCGCACCGAAAATATCTACAGCCTTATCGAATTTTCTTACTGCAAGCTTGTTGTAGTGATATGCGATATCAGGCACAAGATATGTTGGCACACCGTTTTCACGAACGAGAACTCTATCCTTTTCGTCACCGAACTCTGTTGTTTTAAACCAAAGGGCACCGTCTTTTTCATAGGTATGACCGCTTGCTTTGAGCTGTTCGATAACTCTCTGAACTGAGCCGTCCTTATGAAGTGTGCTTTCGTTGAACCACTTGTCATACTGTATTCTATATTTGCCAAGATCGTCGTGAAGCTTCTGAATGTTCTTTGGCAAAGCAAAATCGCAAAGTGCCTGACGGCGTTCTTCACTGTCAGCGTTCACATACTTGTCGCCGTATATCTCATTGAATGCGTTTGCATGGTCGATTATGTCCTGACCCTGATAAGCGTCCTCAGGAAGCTCAGTTTCAGGCTTGTATATCTGAAGATATCTAACTTCGAGTGAAGTCTTGAACTTCTCTATCTGATTGCCTGCGTCATTGATATAGAACTCTCTTGCTACCTCATAGCCAGCCTTTTCGAGAACTGAGGCAAGACAATCGCCTATAGCTCCGCCTCTTGCATTGCCAATGTGCATAGGACCTGTTGGATTTGCAGAAACAAATTCCACAAGAACGCTCTTCCCTGCGCCAAGGTCAGTTTCACCGTATTTCTCTTTCTGCTCCAAAACAGTGGCAACTACAGTTGCATACCATTCAGTAGAATAGAAAAAGTTGATGAACCCAGGACCTGCCACTTCACATCTTGCAAAGTATGAGCCGTTAAGGTCTATCTTTGATACGATAGCTTCTGCTATTTTTCTTGGATTGTTTCTGAAAGGTCTTGCACATACCATTGCGGCATTAGTGGAAACGTCACCGTTTTTTGAGTCGGCAGGTATCTCCGTATTAAATGCAGGAACAGGCTCTGCTGGAAAAGTTCCGTCTGCAACAAGCTCGCCCATAGCCTTCATTACAAGCTCCTTAGCCTGAATAAATGCGTCGCTTATGAGATTAGTCATATTATTTTTCCGTCCTTCCAAATATAATTATGCGACAACATTTGCCGCTTTTACTTCTATAGCTATCTCAAAATCACCGATATAGCTTGAATTGACATCTAAAACATAGTGAAAGAAAAGCATTCCACCGTTTTCGTCAAGATCTGATCTTATGGTTTTAGCGGTTATGCCTATCATAAAATCACCGTATGGAGTGCCATAAACGCAATGCTGCTTTTCGCCTATATCAACAACAAGATTCGCTTCAACCGTTCCGGTTCTGTTCATAGTCACCTTGCGGCAGCCTTCGGTTTCTAGCGTTGTAACGCTTCCTTCAAATCCTGTTGCCTCAGACTCCTCATACGATATGCGATATCCTTTTTCGGTTGCTTCATAAAGTCCTGCTGAGATAAGCTCTGTTTCTTCTTTTGTATTACCGTCGCTTTGACGGCTAACAAGTTTTATTGATACTTCCTTGCTGGTCAAATAAAATCCTCCAGTTTACAGCTTTAGGCTGCATTTTGATATTTGTGCATTAATATTGTTTCCGAGAAAACGTTCAACATTCTCAGAAAACAGCTCAACGCTGTCGGTACAGTAAAGCTCAAGGCTCTCACGCTCTTCTCTTTCAGCCGTATCATCGCTGTATGAAAGGGAGTTGAGTGCATATTTCGCAAGCTCTGCACCTGATGAAACAAGTGTTACGCCCTTGCCCATTATATCTGAAATTAGTTCAGTGAGGTGTGGATAGTGAGTACAGCCGAGAATAAGCGTATCAACGTTTTCTTTTTTCATTATTTCAAGATACTCCTGTGCGATATATCTTGCAGGCACGCAGTCAGGGGCAGTATAGCCATTCTCTACCAGTGGCACGAACATAGGACAAGCCTTGCCGACCACCTTAATGTTAGGGTTAATGCTTCTTATAGCTTTGCCGTAAATGCCGCTCTTTATGGTCGCACTTGTGGCTATAACGCCTATCCTGTTATTCTTTGTAGCAGAGCAGGCAGCCTTTACAGCAGGCTCAACAACTCCGCTTATGGAGATATCTGACTTTATATCCATTGCAGGCAATACAGAAGAAACTGTACCGCAAGCAACGAGTATCATTTTAACGTTATGCTGTTTAAGAAACTCTATATCCTGTCTGGCATAGCTCATTATAGTCTCTCTGCTTTTTGAGCCGTATGGCACTCTTGCCGTGTCGCCAAGATAAACGATATTTTCATTTGGCAGAAGCTTTATAAGCTCCTTCACACAGGTAAGCCCGCCAACTCCTGAGTCGAAAACTCCAATGGCGGCGTTATTCATAATCAACCTCCGCCTTATCAAGTGCCAGTTTGATAAGCTTATCTTCCTGCTGTGCAGGGGTCATTCCCTCGTACTGCATAAGCTGTGGATACATACTTATAGGCGTGTGACCTGGGAGAGTATTTATCTCGTTAAGAATAACAGTGCCGTCTTTCATAAGGAAGAAGTCTACTCTTGAAAGTCCGCTGCAGCCCATTGCTCTGTATGCCTTGACAGCCGTCTTTCTTATTTCTTCAATGCTCTCCTCGCTCATTCTTGCAGGGATAAGCGTTTTGGAAGCGGCGTCATTATATTTTGCGTCAAAATCGTAAAACTCGTCATTTGCGGAGCATACTTCACCGACAGTTGAAGCAAAAGGCTCGTCATTGCCCATTACTGCACACTCGCACTCCATGCCAACTATAGTTTCTTCTACAATGACCTTGCTGTCATGAGCAAATGCAAGCTTGATAGCAGATTTAAGCTCGTCTCTGTTTTTAGCCTTTGAAACTCCTACTGAAGAACCGCAGTTTGCAGGCTTGACGAACATAGGATAGCCAAGCTTGCTTTCCATTTCGTCACACTTTTTGTCAAGATGTGAAAGCTCTGAGGTTATAATGCCTACCCACTTTGCTGTCTTTATGCCGTTTGCGTCAAGAACAGTGTGTGTAAGTCCCTTATCCATGCAGTTTGCAGAGGATATGCAGTCACAGCCTACAAATGGTATCTCAGCAAGCTGAAAAAGCCCCTGAATAGTGCCGTCTTCACCGTTCTTTCCGTGAAGGACTGGGAAAATAACGTCAACTTTTACATTCTGATATTCGCCGTTTTCGCCAAGAGCGATAAAGCCCTTGTGAAGAGGGTCAGGGCTGAGAACGCATGGAACATTATCAGGGTGCTGTTCCCATTTGTTTGACGCAATATCGTCAACATCTCCTATATATTTCATCCAGTGACCTTTTTTTGTTATTCCGATACAAATAACATCATATTTGTCCTTTGGTATACTCTTTATAACGTGAGTTGCAGAAACAACAGATACGTCGTGCTCGTTTGATTTTCCGCCGAAAATAACGGCAACTCGGATCTTAGACATAAAAATTCGTCCTTTCTGAATTAGTATCATAATATTATAACATATTTAGACTTAAATTGCAAATCTTTTTTGTGCCAAAATATGCAGCAAACAGCTATAAATATTGTGTTTATTGCATAAGGCGTGGCTATTTGCCGTAGGCAGCGACTTTTTCAAAGTTCATATTTCCACCGAAAATGTCAAGGGCAGAGCCAATAGTGAAGTCTATCTTCCCTTTTCCGAGTTTTTTTAGCGTATCGAGGTCGTCAAATGACGAAATTCCTCCGGCATAGGTCGATGGAATGGTGCAGTATTCTCCCATTATCTTTGCTATCTGCGGCTCAATGCCCTTTGCTTTGCCCTCTGTGTCAACAGCATGGATAAGAAACTCATCGCAGTATTCTGAGAACATTTCTAGGGTCTGCCTGTTCATTTCGATGTCAGTGAACTTCTGCCAACGATCGGTCACAACATAATACTTTCCGTCCCTTTTGCGGCAGGAAAGGTCAAGAACAAGTCTGCTTTTGCCAACGGACTTCACCAGTCTGTTCAGATTATCGAAATTAACAACACCGTTTTTGAAAACAAAGCTCGTCACGATAACATGACTTGCGCCCTTTTCAAGAAATTGTGCGGCGTTTTCATCATTTATTCCGCCGCCTATCTGCAATCCGCCCTCAAATGCGGATAATGCACTGTAGGCTTGTTCGAGGTCTGCGTTGTAAAATTCGCTGCCGACAGGGTTCAGTATAATAATATGTCCTCCTGTCAGTCCGTATGACTTATAAAGCTTGCCATAATATGCACCGTCATATTCTGAAACGAAGTTATCCACAGCATAATTGTTTTTGTCAGAAAGGCTTCCGCCCACTATCTGTTTTACATTACCGTTATGGATATCTATGCAAGGTCTGAATTTCATTGCTCTCTCCTATCTGAATTTTCTCATGTATATCACCAAAACTATATCATTTCCGTTTTGGACGCGTTGACAGTATACTTGATGATCTGTATGCTTTTCGCAGAAGCTGTCAAAAACTTTGCTAAGCCCTTTGATATTTTCCTCATTGAAGTTCGTGTCTATCTGGTCAGTTTCACTGAATTGAAAATCACTCATATCTGACGTTACCGCCACGCTGTCCTGCATATTATCCAAAGCCTTTTCCATAAGGCTTTCTATCTCATTTACTGAGTTTATATGCGTAACTGTCTGCGTAATATAGCTGAACTTTGTACTATCTGTATCAGGAAGCTCTGTATCGTCCCAGACGTGTTTTGTTTTCATGTATTCTTTTGAGACGTTAAAATACTTGTGCCTTACTGGTCTATCCGTAAAGTCAGGGATAGGGTCGTCCCAGCAGGCATCAACATAATACCAACTACCGCCTATCTGAACTATGTTCCATGAATGATCGTCGCCCTCAAAATCTGTGGCGTATATGGTCTTGCAGGGTATTTCCAGCATATCCATAAAAAGCTGAAACGTTGTGGAATAGCCTGAGCATATTGCTTTTCCGTTTATAAGACAGCCATATGGATTATCAGAGTTTGGCAGGCCAATACCAAGCGCATTGAGATGTGCTTCGTCATAGCTTGCACACTGCACTATAAAGTCATGTATGGCAAGCTCTTTTTCATAATCGCTCATATCAGGTGTGATAAGGTCATTTATCGTCGAAACTGCTTTGTTGTATATTTCAAGCTGTTTATCATCAAGATTTGCTGTATTGCCTGAGAGATAAGCCTGAGATATAGGCGTGCTGTCATAGTATTTATCATTTCCGCTTTCGCTGTCAGCACTTGATGATGTAGTCACGGCAGAAGAATTATCCACAACTGTTGTGGGCTTTTGTGACTCTGTACAGCCTGTCAGACATAGTATCACCGCCGATAATAATATCAAAACAGTTTTTGCTTTCATGCTTTTCACCGCCTTGTTTTCTCTGATAACACAACTATTATATAATATACGCTTTGCCGTGTCAAGTAAGGATATCGTAAGAAATGAAAATTTATACAGTAAATTGACGTATACCATGCAAAAATATGCACTAAAACGCTATAAAATCAAGCAAATGTTTATATTTACCTTGACAAAAATCACAATTTGTTATAAAATATTAATATCAGTTATTTTTGAAAGGATTGTTGTTACAATGGGACTTACTTTAACAGAAAAAATACTTAAAGCACATCTTGTTGACGGCGAATTTGTTAAGGGTCAGGAGATCGGTATCCGTATCGACCAGACGCTTACTCAGGACGCAACAGGTACAATGGCTTATCTTGAGTATGAGGCAATGGGCGTTCCTCGTGTCAGAACGGAAAAGTCTGTAGCTTATATCGACCACAACACGCTTCAGTCAGGCTTTGAGAATGCCGACGACCACAGATTTATCGGTTCTGTCTGCAAGAAGCACGGCATTTATTTTTCACGTCCCGGAAACGGTATCTGTCATCAGGTACATCTTGAGCGTTTCGGTATACCAGGTAAGACCCTTATAGGCTCTGACAGCCACACTCCAACAGGCGGTGGTATCGGAATGATCGCTATAGGTGCAGGTGGACTTGATGTTGCAGTTGCAATGGGTGGTGGTGCTTATTACATCACATATCCTAAGATAGTAAAGGTAAATCTCACAGGCAAGCTTTCTCCATGGGTATCAGCTAAGGACGTTATCCTTGAAGTTCTCAGAAGAATGTCTGTAAAGGGCGGCGTAGGCAAAGTTATAGAATACTGCGGCGAGGGCGTAAAGACACTTACAGTCCCTGAGAGAGCAACTATCACAAATATGGGTGCTGAGCTTGGTGCAACTACATCTATCTTCCCTTCTGACGAAACAACACTTGCATTTCTGAAGGCTCAGGACAGAGCTGACGTATGGAGCGAGCTAAAGGCTGATGATGACGCTGTTTATGACGAACAGATAGATATCGATCTTTCACAGCTCGTACCACTGGCTGCCTGTCCTCATTCTCCTGACAACGTTAAGAGCGTAAATGAGATCGGAAAGCTTAAGATAGATCAGGTTTGTATCGGCTCATGCACAAACTCTTCTTATGTTGACATGATGAAAGTAGCTCACATTCTTAAGGGCAAGACAGTTGACCCTAGCGTTTCACTTGCAATCGCTCCAGGCTCAAAGCAGGTACTTAACATGATCGCTGAGAACGGCGCACTTGCTGATATGATAGCAGCAGGCGCAAGAATACTTGAATCCGCTTGCGGCCCATGTATCGGTATGGGTCAGTCACCTAACTCAAAGGGTGTTTCACTTAGAACATTCAACAGAAACTTCGAGGGACGTTCAGGCACAAAGGATGGTCAGATCTATCTGGTATCACCTGAAATGGCTGCTGTTTCAGCTCTCACAGGCTACCTCACTGACCCAAGAACACTTGGAGATATGCCTGAGTTCAAGCTTCCTGAACATTTCAAGATAAACGACAATATGGTTGTTCCGCCAGCTGACGAGGCTGATATGGACAGCGTTGAGGTTCTTAGAGGACCAAATATCAAGCCTTTCCCACAGACTTCACCGCTTGATGACAGCATTGATTGTCAGGTATCACTTAAGGTGGGCGACAATATCACAACCGACCACATCATGCCTGCAGGCGCAAAGATACTTCCATTGCGTTCAAATATCCCTGCTATCTCACAGCACTGCTTTACAGTATGTGATGAGGACTTCCCAAGACGTGCAAAGAACATGGGCAAGTCAATAATCGTTGGCGGCTCAAACTACGGTCAGGGTTCATCAAGAGAACACGCAGCACTTGCTCCTCTCTATCTTGGCATAAAGGCTGTTCTTGTTAAGAGCTTTGCAAGAATACACAGAGCTAATCTTATCAACGCAGGTATCCTTCCGCTCACATTTGTAAATGAAGCTGACTATGACAAGATAAATCAGGGTGATGAGATCGTTCTTGCTGACGTTCGTGCAGACGTTGAGGCTGATATGTCTAAGCTTACTGTTGTGAATAAGACAACAGGTGTTGAGATACCAGTTCTCTGCGAGCTTACAGGCAGAACAAAGGATATTATCCTTGCAGGCGGTCTGCTTGACTACACAAGAGAACAGCTTTCAAAATAATAAAGTCTGATATGGAGGTTTCCTATGGGGATTTTCTCGAAACTTTTCGGCACAAAGGACAGCACTCCGGCAATTAAGGACTATACTTTTATTACCGATATTGCCGCATTTATTACGGACAATGACAGCGAAGTTGTTTCAAAGCTTCGTGAATGTGCTAATGACCCTTGGGCTTATGCTGAGAAAAACGCTTCAAGATATTTGCAAAGAGGCGTAGTTGTTTCTGACAGGGAAGCAAATGATATTGACGATATCTGCTGGATAGGTATGATAGACGAACTTGAAGAAAACGGCTATCTCTTCCCTTGCGACTATTCAGAGGAGGTCGAGAATATTCTCTGGGGACTTTCACAGCTTAAAAACTACAGCTTGATTGAAAGCTATACAGACGACTTTGAGGCTGATGACGATGATGACGCTGAGGAGTTTGTACATAAGTTAAACAGCACTCTTAAAGGTGCTTGCATATGTATGATAGATATTGACAGCGACAGCTACGAGCTTATCATTGCAAGTCTTGATGTTTACAAAAAGATATCTGCGATAGCTAAAAACAACGGATATTCCATTATTACTTTATAGGAGGTCTTACCAATGGCAAAAATTCAGATGAAAACACCGCTCGTTGAAATGGACGGCGACGAAATGACCAGAATTATCTGGCAGGATATAAAGGATATTCTTCTTACTCCATATATTGACCTTAAAACAGAATACTATGATCTTGGCCTTGTTCATAGAAATGAGACCGACGATCAGGTAACTGTTGATTCTGCAAACGCTACAAAGAAATACGGCGTTGCTGTTAAGTGTGCAACTATCACACCGAACGCTGCAAGAATGCCTGAATACAACCTCAAGGAAATGTGGAAATCCCCTAACGGCACTATCAGGGCTATTCTTGACGGAACTGTTTTCAGAACTCCTATTCTTGTTAAGGGTATCACTCCATACATTCCTACATGGACAAAGCCTATCACTATCGCTCGTCATGCATACGGCGATGTTTACAAGAATGTTGAAATGAAATGCCCTGCTGGCTCAAAAGCAGAGCTTGTTTGCACTGACAAGGACGGCAAGGAAACTAGAGAAACAATTTACAACTTTGAGTGCGACGGTATTATTCAGGGTCAGCACAACAAGTCAACTTCTATCGCTTCATTCGCAAGAGCTTGCTTTAATTTTGCACTTGATAAGAAGCAGGATGTTTGGTTTGCTACAAAGGATACTATTTCAAAGAAGTATGACCACACATTCAAGGACATTTTCCAGGAGATATACGACAACGAGTACAAGGCTAAGTTTGAAGCGGCTGGTATTGAGTATTTCTACACTCTTATCGACGACGCTGTTGCGAGAGTTATTCGCTCAAACGGCGGTTATATCTGGGCCTGCAAGAACTATGACGGTGACGTAATGTCTGACATGGTAGCTACAGCATATGGCTCACTGGCTATGATGACTTCTGTTCTTGTTTCACCTGACGGAATCTATGAATATGAGGCTGCTCACGGCACTGTTCAGAGACACTATTACAAGCACCTCAAGGGCGAAGAAACTTCTACAAACTCAGTTGCCACACTGTTCGCATGGACAGGCGCTCTGAGAAAAAGAGGCGAACTCGATAACCTGCCTGAACTTATGAATTTTGCTGATTGTCTTGAAAAGGCAACTATTGAAACTATTGAAGACGGTGTTATGACAGGTGATCTTTATCTGCTTTCTACACTTGAAAATAAGAAGAAAGTAAATACAGTGGACTTCCTTAAGGCTGTTGACGAGAGACTTAAAAAGCTTCTGGGTTAATTTTCATATCAAAAATATTAAAAGCTGTAGCACTTTGCGGTGTTACAGCTTTTTTTAATAGAATATTATGCCAAGAAAGGCGGAGCTTACGATAATTGTGATCGGTGAGAGCTTGAATTTCTTCAGTTTCAAAAGAAGCACATCTGCCAAGGCTATGAGCAGGAATATTATCAACGCTTTATAGTCAAAAGCAGGCTTTGAATTTATGGTGGTGATATTTAGCAGTGAAGATAAAGCCATTGTAATGCCAGTGGCGAGTATCATTGCAACAACGCAAGGACGAATGCCTGAAAGCATTGCTTTTACCCCTGAGTATTTCAGCAAATCCTTCATGATCGAAGCTATGATGAATATTATCACGAACGAAGGCAACACAACGCCAAGAGTGGCTATCAATCCGCCTATGAAACCTGCCTGCGATGAGCCTACAAAGGTCGCCATGTTCACGGCAAGTGGTCCAGGTGTGGACTCAGATACGGCAATAAAGTTCACAAATTCGTCCTCACTGAGCCAGCCAAAGGTAAGAACTTTTTCACGGATAATGGATATCATTCCGTATCCTCCGCCGAATGACACTGCGCCTATTTCCAGAAAAATGAGAAAAAGTTTGAGATATATCATTTTATTGTACTTCTCTTTCTGAGGGTTTTAATCAGATACACGGCAATGCCCACAGCACCACTTATGATAATATAAAATACTGATGAAAACTTCACAGAAAAAAGTGTGAAAAGTATCATCATTATGAAAACTCCAAGAATTATAATTTTGTCAAGCAATGTGTTATCAAGTGCTTTCAACATTCTTAGTCCTGCAGTAAGTATGAGATATATTACGCCCACCTGAATGCCACGGAATCCAGCGTAGACTACTTTTAAAGACAGAAATTTGTCAAAGAAAAGTGATATTATGTAGATTATAAAAAACGACGGTATGCACACACCGACAGTTGCCGCAATAGCACCCAGCACACCGCCTATTTTGTAGCCGATATATGTAGCACTGTTTACAGCAGTTGGTCCGGGGGTGGACTCTGATATAGCTGTCATATCGAGAAATTCTTTTTTATCAAGCCAATTTTTGCGCACACAAAATTCTGTTTCTAGCAAGGCTATCATTGCATATCCTCCGCCAAAGGTAAAAACGCCTATCTTAAGAAAGGTCAGAAACAATGTTCTTATATTTGAATTGTCATTTTTCAAAAAAACTCACCTCTTTTTATATTATAACGAACTTGTCCTAGTAAGTCAATGCTTTTATTAGTATTTGCTGATTTATTACGAAACATTAAAATAATCTATAATTATGTGTAAAACAGTTGACAATAGTCGATATATGGTGTATAATATATTTTGTTAAAAATTAAATAGCCTTATCAAGAGTGGTGGAGGAAACAGGTCCTGTGAAGCCCAGCAACCTAGCGTTAGTTAAGGTGCTAAATCCTGCGGTTATTTCCGAAAGATGAGGAAATTGAGTAATTTCAAGCGTTTCGGAATGAAGCGCTTTTTTTGTGGCTGTTTTTAGATTAACAAATATTCAGAAAAGAGGTATTTTTATGTCAAAGTATTTATTTACATCTGAGTCGGTTACTGAGGGACATCCTGACAAAATATGCGATCAGATCTCTGACGCTATACTTGACGCTCTGCTGGAGCAGGACCCTATGTCAAGAGTTGCCTGCGAAACGGTCACTACAACAGGTGTAGTAATGTGCATGGGCGAGATAACAACAAAGGCTATAATCGACATACCACAGATCGTTAGAGATACAGTTGTCGGTATAGGCTATGACAGAGCCAAGTATGGTTTTGACGGACACACCTGTTCAGTTCTCACAACTATAGACAAGCAGTCGCCTGATATTGCAATGGGTGTTGACAACGCTCTCGAAGGCAGAGCTGAAAACGCATTCGATACAGGTGCAGGCGATCAGGGTATCATGTTCGGTTTTGCTTGTGACGAAACACCTGAACTTATGCCAATGCCTATATCACTTGCTCACAAGCTTGCTCTTAAACTTACAGAAGTCAGAAAGAACGGCACTTTGCCATATCTCAGACCGGACGGAAAAACTCAGGTAACAGTTGAATATGATGATGGCAAGCCAACAAGAGTTGACGCTGTTGTAGTTTCTTCACAGCATGATGACGCTGTAACACTGGAGCAGATAAGAGAAGATATTATCGAGAACGTTATAAAGACAGTTATCCCTGCTGAACTTCTTGATGAGAACACTACTTATTTTGTAAACCCAACAGGTAGATTTGTAGTCGGCGGTCCTCAGGGCGACAGTGGTCTGACAGGAAGAAAGATAATCGTTGACACATATGGTGGATATGCTCGTCATGGTGGTGGTGCTTTCTCAGGAAAAGATCCTACAAAGGTTGACAGAAGCGCAACATATGCTGCAAGATACGTTGCAAAGAATATCGTTGCAGCAGGTCTTGCCAAGAAGTGCGAGGTTGAGCTTGCGTATGCTATCGGTGTTGCTCACCCTGTTTCAATCATGGTCGACACATACGGCACAGGAAAGGTTTCTGATGAAAAGATAGAGGCAGCTGTAGAAAAGGTATTTGACCTTCGCCCTGCTGCAATAATCAAGAGCCTTGACCTTAGAAAGCCACAGTACAAGCAGCTTGCAGCTTATGGTCATATGGGACGTGAGGATCTTGATGTAGCTTGGGAAAAGACAGACAAGATCAATGATCTTCTTGAAGCAGTTAAATAATAAATATCAAAGCCTTGACAGGAATGTGCCTGCCAAGGCTTTTTTGTGTTCAGCATTAATTTTGTTTTAGTCTTTGCCTTTAAGAATAGGCGACAAAGGCTTATAAATAAGAATTGTGACCAATGCACAAATAATACCCTTCACAAAAGTAAAAGGCAGATTGAAAATACACAGTGCAGAGAAAATATTCTTTACGCTACCCATTATCTGCTGGTACATACCGAGTATAGCAGCTTCTCCGCCGAATGCTTTAAAGTATATAGGATAAACGATAAAATAATTCAACGGCAAGCTTATTACTGTGAAAACCAAAGTGCCAATGATACAGCTTATGATAGCATTCTTTCTGGTTTTTTTCTTGTGGTATATAACAGAAGCCGTCAGCACAAAAGCTGCGCTTGTTACAAAGTCAAAGATGTTGCCGATACCCATTGTTGTGCCTAGTCCCTTTATAATCAACTGGATAACGTTCTTGATAAGGCAAACGATCACGCCCGCAATAGGTCCCATTGAGAAACCTGCCAGCAGGGATATAACATTTGAAAGGTCAAGCTTGATAAATCCTGGCATAAGTGGCACAGGAAAATCAAGGTAATATATTACAGTAGCTATGGCGCTGAGCATTGCCACCGTTACCATTTTTCTTGTTGTAAAAGTTTTATTTCTTGGCATAGTGTTATCACTTGTCATTTTAATTCCTCCAAATAATAAAATTATCGGGAGAAACAGCAGCAAAAGCAAAAGCACCCTGAAAATAAAATCAGGGTGCAATTCATGCGTTATTGATCTGTCGTTTCTTCCATCCGGACTTTACCGTCGGTTTCGGATTTTCACCGAATCAGCGCATTTCTGCGGTCGAGGACTTACGAATACTATTCGATCACCTCCGGTGTGGAATTTCACCACCCCTGAAACACATTATTAAATTTTGCTGAACACTTTTTATGAGATCAATCCTCGTTGTCCTCGTCCTCAATTTCTGAGAAATCAAACTCAAGGCTCTCTCCACAGTTTGGACAGTCAATAGAACCGTCAGCGATAATGTTCTCGTCGAGCATTATTGTGTCACCGCAGTTAGGGCACACACACTCATACATAGCGTCCTCATCATCGTCATATTCGTCATCACAGCAGCAATCGTCGTCACAATCACAGTCGTCATCGTCATCATCGTCGCCGTAAATAAGCTCTTCTATCTCGCCGAGATCCTCGTCAAGAGTATCAACAAGCTCAACTGTCTCGTCAACTTCTTCTGCAATATCCTCAACTGTAGCAGACATCTCATCAAGGATATCAGCCATAATTGTCAATATCTTTCCTTCGTTTGTGGAATCGTCAATCTTAAGACCTTCCATAAGTCCCTTTAAATATGCAACCTTCTTTGACAGCTCCATAATATTCCCTCCGTTTCTAAAAACCGTAAAGGCTAAAACTTATGCTCTTTCCATGTACTCACATGTACGAGTATCGATTCTTATTCTATCGCCTGTGTTGATGAACAGAGGAACTCTGATCTCAGCACCAGTTTCAACTGTTGCAGGCTTTGTAGCATTTGTAGCTGTATCGCCCTTGATACCAGGCTCTGTCTCTGTTACTTCAAGATCAACAAAGTATGGAGGCTCTACGCCGAATACTGTACCCTTGTAAGAAAGGATCTTACATACCATGTTTTCCTTTACGAACTTAAAGTTATCTGAAAGCTCAGCCTTGTTTACTGGAACAAGCTCATAGCTCTCTGGATCCATGAAATAATAAAGATCACCGTCATTGTAAGAATACTCCATATCCTTTCTCTCAACATATGCTGTTGGGAATTTAGCTGTTGGATTGTATGTCTTTTCAACAACAGAACCTGAAATTACATTTCTAACCTTTGCTCTGACGAACGCTGCACCCTTACCAGGTTTAACGTGCTGAAACTCAACGATCTGCATTACGTTGCCGTCCTCTTCAAAAGTCACGCCGTTTCTGAAATCACCAGCAGTTACCATTATTTAGTACCTCCATAAACATTCTTAATTAATGTGTACACAGTTCAAGATGTCCGCATACCTCTATATTTATTTTACCATATTTATTTGTTTATTGCAATAGCTTTTGAAAACTTTTTTACCAAAAAATCAAAAAAAATTACAAGCAAATAAGCTCTTTAGGGGCTTTTGTCATATTGATACAGCCGTTTTCTGTAACAACAACAAAATCTTCTATTCTTACACCAAACTTGCCCTCAAGATAAATACCTGGCTCTACTGTTACGATCGAATTTTCAGGCAATATATCTTCCCTGCTAGGCGAAGCATAAGGGCTTTCATGTATCTCAACTCCCACACCATGTCCGAGAGAATGGCCGAAATTATCTCTGTAGCCTGCTTCAGTTATGATATCCCTTGCTATTTTGTCAAGTGCTTTTCCTGACATACCTGCCTTTACTGCGTCAAGGGCTGTAAGCTGTGCAGTAAGAACAGTTTCGTATACAGACTTCATCTTGTCACTAGGTTTGCCTACGCATACAGTTCTAGTCATATCGCTGTGCCAGCCATCATAAGTTGCTCCGAAATCCATAAGCACGAACTCACCGCTCTCAACTTTTTTGTTAGATGGTACACCATGTGGAAACGAAGTATTAGAGCCTGAAAGTGCAATAGTGTCAAAAGACAGAGCTTCAGCACCATTTTTAAGCATATAATAGTCAAGCTCCAGCTGAATTTCTTTTTCAGTTCTGCCGACCTTGATAAAGTCAAGCATATGTGCAAAACCCTTTTCAGCGATACGCTGTGCTTTGATTATCTTGTCTATCTGCTCTTGGGATTTAATTGTTCTGATCTCTCTTATTATTTCCGCAAGCTTTGTGTCCGCGATGACCTCAGCATTAAGCTTTTGCTGATATGCGATAAGCTCGGAAAGTGTGCAGGTATCGGCATTAACAGAAACTGTTTTTGCACCATGCTTTTCAATAAGACTGTTTATCTGCTCATAGAGCTTGTCCTGCAAAATGACCTCGCAAGCTGTTACAGTTTTCTTTGCCTTTTCAATATATCTGAAATCTATGATAAAATACGCTTTTTCTGGAAAAACCAATAGTGTTCCTGCACTTGATTTCATTGCGGTGAAATATCTTCTGTTCACATCGTCAGTGATAACAGCACAATCTGCCGCTTCTGTTACTCGTGAACAAAGTTTTTCAAGATCAGTCATTGTCTGCACCGCTTTCATTTTTCCATTTGTAATACAAAGCGTCAACAGCCATGTAGTATGAATACTTTCCGAACCCGCTTATCTGACCCACGCATACAGGTGCAATAACAGAAGTGTGTCTGAATTCGTCACGGGAGTGTATATTGCTCAGATGCACCTCAACGACAGGAATCTTTATTGCGGCGATGGCGTCTCTGATAGCATAGCTATAGTGTGTATAAGCGCCTGCATTAAGTATAACGCCGTCATAATTTTTTCTAGCAAGGTGAAGCTTGTCGATTATTTCACCCTCATGGTTTGACTGATAAACGTCGCAGTGAAACTCATATTTCATTGCATGCTCGATTATCTCGTTGTTTATGCTCTCGAATGTATCTGTACCGTAAACTCCAGGCTCACGCTCGCCCAGAAGATTAAGGTTAGGACCATGTATAACAAGTATTTTTTTCATATAAATACTCTCCTATCTTTATTTCACCGACAAATAATAATTCTTCATTGTCAGTGCGTCTTTGTCCTGAGTGCCTGCACTTTCACAGACGAATATAGGTGAAAGATCTTTCTTTGCGACTATCTCCATAAGCGGCTCATAGTCAGGTCCAAAGCCTTGATTATCGTCGAAAGTCAGGTGCTTTTTCTCGCCGCCTGGATTTGTAAACATTATCTTAGAAAAATGGCTGTGGAATATTTTCAGCCTGTCGTGACCGATAGCATTTTCCACTTCATCAAGCATTTTCTCATACTCTGCCTTACCTTTTATATAGCCGAACTCTCTTGCGTTAAGATGTCCGAAATCTATTGTCGGCAGGAACGTATCATCAAGCTTGCAAAGCTCCAGCACTTCTGTTAAGTTACCAAGCTGATTTACCTTGCCCATAGTTTCAGGGCAAAAGACGATATGCTCAAAGCCCTGCTCAACGGCTGCTTTTCTAGCCCTTGTGAGAGTATCTTTAGCAAGTTCCAAAGCGTCCTCTCTGCTTATTTTCGCACAGCTTCCTGAATGGATAACTATTCTATCAGCACCCATTCTGCTTGCAGCGTCACAGGATTGCAGAATATAATTTATGCTGTTATCACGCTTTTCAGCTTCAAGGCTTGAAAGCGAAATAAAATACGGCGCATGGAGCGAAAGCGTGATATTATGCTCTTTAGCCTTATCTTTCAAGGCAAAAGCTATTTTATCGGAGACCTTAACTCCCCTGCCACACTGATATTCATAGTGGTCAAGCCCCATTGCTTCGAGATATCCCGGAGCTTGAAGTGTTGTTTTATATTTAATGGAAAAAGCCTCGCTGTTTCCCGCAGGTCCGAATTTTGCCGACATTAGTATCATTCCTTTCGTTTTATGCTATTTGAGCTTTGGTAAAAACGGCTTTTCACAGGCTCTTTTAAATCGAAATGGCAAGCTCGTTTCAGGCTCTATTGGGAACACAAATATGGAGCGTATACCTTTTAGATTTGAGCCAAGCACGTCAGTGAATATCTGATCACCCACAGCCGCAACATGTTTCTTATTAAGCCCCAGCTTAGCTATAGCTTTGGTATATCCAAAGGTCAGCGGTTTTTTGCCTTCAGGTACAAAGTCAAGCTCCAACTGCTCTGCAAAAGGCTTTACCCTTGGAGCATGATTGTTTGAAACGATCATAAGCTTTATCCCTGCCGCTTTCATCTTAGCAAGCCAATCAAGACTCGACTGCGGGGGAACGGGATTGTTATGTGTTGTCAGCGTATTATCAAGATCGAGGAGCAGCCCCTTGATATGCTTTTTAGCAAGAAAATCGGGGGTTATCTCTCCTACCTTGTCAAAAACATAAGTTGGTTTGAACATAAAAAAACTCCTGTAGTATAAAATAAAAAGCGGACATAAAAATGCCCGCCTTTAATTACATATTAGTATTTACGCTTACGAGCAGCTTCGGACTTCTTCTTACGCTTTACCGAAGGCTTTTCGTAGTGTTCTCTTTTACGAACCTCTGCGATAACGCCGTCTCTTGCACATGATCTCTTGAAACGCTTAAGTGCTGTATCCAAAGTTTCGTTCTTTCCAACACGGATTTCTGCCAAAATTATTCCCTCCCTTTGCCACCTGTGACAGAGGCAATTCTATCGGAATTTCCGAAAATCAACGGTGATAGTGAAGGTGTCTGCAAAAGCAAACTGAAACGCTTTACGTTCCCCCAGTCCTACTCTTTCGGACCGCTCTGTCTTTAATCTGCGGAATTTATAAAACCGATATAATTACAAATTTAATTATACTATATTTCCACCAAAAAGTCAATAGCTTTCTGGCTCTTTTTTTGATTTTTCTGAGGAAATTTTCGCTTACTTTACAACCAGATTTACAAGCTTGTTAGGAACATAGATTTCCTTGACTATATTTTTGCCTTCCGTTGCCTTAACGATAGCTTCGTCAGCCTTAGCAAGTGCGATAACGTCGTCCTTAGCTGCGTCTGTAGGTATTGTGAGCTTGGATTTTACCTTGCCGTTTATCTGACAAACGATCTCGATAGTATCGTCCTTGCAGAGTGCTTCATCATATGTTACCCACTCCTGCTCGTCAAGAACTCCCTCGCAACCGATCATCTGATAAAGTTCTTCTGTAACATGAGGTGCAAAAGGATTGAGTATGATAAGAAGATCTCTGAACTCTTTCTTTGTGATAGAACCAACATTATATATCTCATTAAGAAGCGTCATCATTGCGGCAATAGCAGTATTGAACTTCATTGACTCGATATCATCTGATACCTTCTTGATAGTCTTGTGCATGAGTGATCTCAGCTTGTCGCTGTACTCGTCGCTGTCAACTACCTTATCCTGCAAAGCCCAAATTCTGTCCACAAATCTCTTACAGCCCTTAACACTGCTCTCGCTCCATGGAGCTGCCTTTTCATAGTCACCCATGAACAGAACATAAAGTCTGAGAACATCTGCACCGTATTCGTCAACAACATCGTTAGGGTCAACAACGTTTCCTCTTGACTTACTCATCTTCTCACCATCAGGTCCAAGGATAAGACCCTGAGCTGTTCTCTTTGCATAAGGCTCTGAAGTTGGTACAAGACCGAGATCGTAGAGGAACTTGTGCCAGAAACGTGAATAGATCATATGACGTGTAACGTGCTCCATACCACCGTTATACCAATCAACAGGCATCCAATATTTCAGTGCTTCCTGTGAAGCAAACTCATCATTGTTGTTAGGATCGCAATAACGCAGGAAGTACCATGAAGAACCAGCCCACTGTGGCATTGTATCTGTTTCTCTCTTTGCGTCACAGCCACACTTAGGACATTTGCAGTGTACGAAAGAGTCTATCTTAGCCAGAGGGCTTTCGCCGTCTGTACCAGGCTCAAAGTTCTCTACCGGTGGCAATTTAAGTGGAAGCTCATCATATGGCACAGCGACCATTCCGCAGTGAGGGCAATGTACTATCGGGATAGGCTCGCCCCAATATCTCTGACGATTGAAAGCCCAGTCTTTCATCTTATACTGAACGCCCTTTTCACCGCAGCCCAGTTTTTCAAGAACAGTAAGCATCTTTTCAATAGCTTCTTTCTTGTTTGTTATGCCGTTAAGCTCACCAGAGTTGACCATTTCGCCGTCGCCTGTGTAGGCTTCCTTAGAAATGTCGCCGCCCTTGATGACTTCGATTATGTCAATGCCGAACTTCTTTGCAAAATCATAGTCCCTGGTATCGTGAGCAGGTACAGCCATGATAGCGCCTGTGCCGTATCCCATCATAACATAGTCTGAGATGTAGATAGGTATCTCTTTGCCTGTGATAGGATTGATAGCTGTCAGACCATCTATCTTAACGCCTGTTTTATCCTTAACGAGCTGAGTTCTCTCAAATTCGCTCTTCTTTGCACACTCTGTCTTATAAGCGTCAAGGTCAGCAATGTTTGCAATACTATTTCTGTATTTCTGGATGATAGGATGTTCAGGAGCGATTACCATGAATGTGACGCCGTAAAGTGTGTCAGGACGTGTAGTGTAGATCTTGAGCTGCTCGTCCTGCTCTTTGATCTTGAAGTTTACAAAAGCACCTGTTGATTTTCCTATCCAATTCTGCTGCTGGAGTTTGATGTTAGGCAGATAGTCAACTTCTTCAAGTCCCTGAAGAAGCTTGTCAGCGTATTCTGTGATCCTCAGATACCATACTTCTTTAGTTTTCTGAACTATCTCGCTGTGGCAAACATCGCAGTGACCGCCCTGTGAGTCCTCATTTGAAAGAACGACCTTACAGCTTGGGCAATAATTTACGAGAGTCTTATCTCTGAAAACAAGACCGTTCTCAAACATTTTAAGGAATATCCACTGTGTCCACTTATAGTAGTTTTCGTCGGTCGTATCAATAACTCTTGACCAATCGAATGAAAAACCTACTCTTTTGAGCTGCCCCGTGAACTTCTTAATGTTGTCGTCAGTTACTTTTCTTGGGTGAACACCTGTTTTAATAGCTGTGTTCTCTGTAGGCAGACCGTAAGCGTCAAAGCCTATAGGGAAAAGAACATTATAGCCCTGCAAACGTCTTTTACGGCTTACAACTTCTAGACCAGAATAAGCCTTGATGTGTCCAACATGCATACCGTGACCTGACGGATAAGGAAACTCTACAAGTCCGTAAAATTTTTTCTTCGAAAAGTCATTGCTTGCCTCAAAGGTCTTATGCTCGTCCCAGTATTTCTGCCATTTGCTTTCTATGGCCGAAAAATTGTATTCTTTCATCTTTATCAATCCTTTGTTAAATTATAATTGTCAAAATTAATCCTGTGGCTCGTCTGGTAAGAACTGCTTTACGTCGATATCCTTGCCGTCAGACCATAGTCTTTCAAGATTGTAATGATCTCTTGTTTCCTTATAGAAAACATGAACTATGATATCACCGTAATCAAGTACGACCCAAGTTGCACCCTGATAGCCCTCTGTTCTGTTAGGTTCAATGCCAAGCTGGCTCATTTTGAACTCAACTTCCTCAGCAAGGGCCTTTGTCTGAGTGCTTGAAGTACCATTTGCTATAACAAAATAATCCGCAACTATAGTCAGGTCACCGATCTTTATTATCCTGATGTCCTCTGCTCTTTTTGAATCAAGAGCTTTAACAATAGTTGACAGCTTTTCATTCTGTGAAATATTATCCATAAAAATCTCCTTTATTTTGAATTATCGGCAAAATCATTATATGCTTCAAGTGTGGAAACAGGGATAGTATTACCCTTTTCCACTGAGTCTTTTATTGAGAATTTCAAAGCCTCAAACATTGCTTTCTCCAAGCTTTGTTCGGCATACTTTCTCATTTTCTTTACGTCTTTATAATCCCTGTCCGCAGAAATAAGGTCTGCAAGATATACTATCTGGCTAAGCTTGGGCATATTGCCACAGGCAACTGTATGATAGCGTATAGCTGAGATTATCTCAGGATCATGGATATCAAAAAGCGTCTGCACAAGCTCTGCCCCTGCAATACCGTGAAACAGAGGAACAGCCTTTTTCTCTATATCGCACACATCAAGTGAAGATTTAGAAACTATAGCCGCAAGCTCCAATGCTGGTATCTCTTTTGCAACATCATGCAAAAGTCCTGCAACATAAGCCTTGTCTGCGTCAGCACCATATCTTTTTGCAAGCTCCACAGCGGAATTTGCCACGTTCATAGAGTGTGTGTATCTCTTTTTTGATAAATGTTCTTTTAGGTATGCTTTATAAATGCCTATTGTTTTTTTATCTGCCACTTAGAAAACCTCGGTTATACAAATTTTTGTCCACTATATATTGTACAACATTTTCACTCAAATAGCAAGAGCAATCAACATTTTTTTTGAGCATTTGACGTATCTCAGTTGAAGACACCTCAAATGGGTCAGTTTTTACTATGATTATCTCTCCACCCTCGGCTTTGAGCTGTTTGGCTTTCACCTCTATGTGGTCAATGTCCTCATGCGAGCGTGCAACGCAGATAAGTGCCGAAAGTGATAATATCTCCTTATACTGATACCATTCTTCAAATGAAAGCAACATATCACTGCCCATTATAAAAAACAGCTTATCATGTGGATATATCTCTTTTAGATGTCTGAGTGTTATCACTGAATAGCTTTTGCCCTCTTGCTTAAGTTCCCAATCGGATATTTCCACACATGGGATATCTGCAAAAGCAAGTCTGCACATATTCAACCTATCCTCAGAGGAAGCTAAGTCCTCCGCTTGCTTATGTGGAGGTATTCTGTCAGGCATGACGATCATCTTGTCAAGACCCGCCTGCTCCGCTACGCTTTTAAGGCAATTTAAATGCCCTAAGTGAACAGGATTGAACGTGCCGCCGAAAACACCTATTTTCATTACTTTGACTTTAATTTTATAACAGGCTGCTTCTCATTGCGTTTATAAAGTACCGCCTTTGAGCCTATTACCTGAACGACTTCAGCAGATATCTTTTCAGCGATCTCCTCTGCGGCTTCCCTTGCGGTGTACATTGAGTTGTCAAGCACCTTTATTTTTACAAGCTCGTGAACTCTCAGATAATCGTCTATCTGTGCCACCTGAGCGTCATTAACTCCGCCCTTGCCTATCTGAAAAGCAGGCTGTATAAGCGAAGCCATACCTTTAAGTTCTGCTCTTTGTTTAGTTGTAATCATAATCTAAATCCTTTCAGTTTACTGCTTTGTGAGCTGTTCAAGCAAAGCTTTCAGTGCGTTTGCTCTATGGGAAACGGTATTCTTTGTTTCTGAGTCCACCTGAGCAAAGCTCTTGTTCCCATACATGAAAATAGGGTCATAGCCGAAACCGTTTCTGCCAACAGGCTCATGAGCTATCTTACCGAATACTTTTCCCTCAACGGCTATCTCTTCACCGTCTGCTTTGATAAAGTGTATTGTACAGGTAAAGTGTGCTCCCCTTTTATCATCAGGTATTTCTTTCATTTTTTTAAGCACAAGAGCGGTACGCTCATCATCAGTTTCGAGTCCGCCATATCTTGCTGAATATACTCCAGGCTCACCATCCAGGGCGTCTATCTCAAGACCGCTGTCGTCTGCAAGTACAGCACAGCCGCAAAGCTTGAATGCAGCTCTTGCTTTTAGTGCAGAGTTTTCAGCAAAAGTAGTGCCTGTTTCCTCAACATCAAGTATCAGACCTGCCTCTGATTGCGAGAACACCTCATAACCAAGCGGCTCAAGAATCTGTTTATATTCTCTTATCTTGCCTTTATTGTTGCTTGCAATAACAAGTTTCATTTTTTCTCCTTTAGTTGTGTATATAAGTTACCTTATTTTTCTTTAATTTTTCACGGCATTTGTTTGCCTTATCTTTGAAAACTGTACCGATACATTCTTCGTTGAAAACAACTTTCATTCCACATTCAATAGCACCTATTGCAGTGTTGATAACGGAGATACCACCATCAACACCTACAAATTCTATCTCTTTCACATTCCTTGCTCTCATAAAATCTTCAAGAGCAACGTTTGAAAAAGCATCGGGCTTGCTTTTGGAATAAATATTTTTGGATACAACTTTCAGCTTTGCTGGAAAGCTAGCCGCAGGTGTTCCCTCTTTGGGCATTCCTCCACCCAAAAGTCCCTTTTTGTAGCTGACGATATAAAAGACCTCCTCAGCTTTATAAGCAGAGATACGCTTGTTTATGGCGTCGATAAGTGATTCGGCATCATATGAGTATGTGGTTTTATCTCTGCCCCTTCCTACATACATTTCCTGCATATCAACTACAAACAAAACCTTATCCATAAAAAATTCCCCCTGATTTTATACTTTTAAGTGTCTAATCCAATATTCTATTATTCAAACAGCGCTTCAACAAAATCTCTTGCTGAAAACGGCTGTATGTCGTCTATTTTTTCGCCTACTGTAACAAGCTTTACAGGCACTTGCAGATCATCGGTTATGCTGATAATTATTCCACCCTTGGCTGTGCCGTCAAGCTTGGTAAGAATAATACCCGTTATATCAGCTACTTCGTTGAACTGTCTTGCCTGATTAACTGCGTTCTGTCCCGTTGTAGCGTCAAGCGCAAGCAGAACTTCGAGAGCGCAGCCCTCTGCCTGCTGGTGAACTATACGGGATATCTTTTTCAGCTCGTCCATAAGGTTTTTCTTATTGTGAAGACGTCCTGCGGTATCGCATATAACAACGTCAGCCTGTCTTGCCTTAGCCGCCACCAGTGCGTCAAATACCACGGAAGCAGGGTCTGAACCTTCGTTGTGCTTGATTATGTCTACCCCTGCACGCTCTGTCCACACTTCGAGCTGGTCAATAGCAGCCGCTCTGAAAGTATCAGCCGCCGCAACGATAACCTTTTTGCCTTGTTTGTGAAGCTGATAAGCAAGCTTACCGATAGTTGTTGTTTTGCCAACACCGTTTACTCCGATAACCAGTATAACTGACGGTATTGTTGACATATCGAGCTTCTGATCCTCACCGAGCATTTCTGTGATTATCTCTTTAAGCATATCCTTGATTTTTTCAGGCTCTTTAACACCCTCCTGCTTGACTTTCTGTCTGAGCTTATCGCATATCTTTTCAGAAGTTGTAACACCGATATCGCAGAGGATAAGCGTTTCTTCAAGCTCCTCAAAAAGATCTTCATCTATTTTGCTGAATGAATGGAGCAGACTTTCTATTCTGCCCATCATTGAGTCTTTAGTCTTTTTAAGACCATTTTTCAGCTTTTCAAAAAATCCCATTTCTTCACTCCTATTCAAGTTTCATTTGACGTGTTTCCGAAACGTCCATTTTAAGAAGCTTGGAAACACCCTTTTCTTGCATCGTTACGCCATACAGAACGTCAGCTTCTTCCATCGTTCCACGTCTGTGAGTAATGGTGATAAACTGTGTTTTATCTGTAAGGTGGTGCAGATATTGTGCATATTTACTTACGTTCACATCATCAAGCGCCGCTTCTATCTCATCGAGAAGACAGAAAGGTGATGGAGAAATTTTCAGGATTGCAAAATAAATTGCAATAGCCACCAGAGCCTGCTCACCGCCTGAAAGGGACATAAGGTTTGTTATGACCTTGCCTGGCGGCTGAACGTTTATCTCAATACCACATTCAAGGACATTGTTTGGATCTGTGAGAATAAGCTCGCACTGACCACCACCGAAAAGCTCGGTGAAAATTTTCTTGAAGTTCGCATTTATACGTTCAAAGCTGTCGGTGAACATATTCTTCATATTTTCTGTCAGATCCTCGATAAGTTTTTCAAGTTCTGTTTTTGACGTATTTACGTCATTAAGCTGACCTGTGAGAAATTCGTGTCGCTGTGACACTTCTGCGTATTCCTCTATAGCTCCAAGGTTTACGCTTCCAAGATTTCTTATCTTTCCACGAAGTTCGTTGAGTCGCCTATTAGCTACCGTTATATCCACAATATCCTCGGCTATCTCTGCAGCGTCGCTTCTTGTAAGCTCATAATCGTCCCAAAGCTGTGCCACAAGCTTATCAAAGCCTGCAGTAACAGATTTTTTCTGTTCCTCCGCTCTTGTAATCTGACCTGAAAGTGTTTCCTTCTCGTCCATTTTGTGCTTCTGCTTGGTGCGAAGTTTGTTTGCTGCATTGTCAAGCTCAATATGCTCACGCTGAGCCTGCTCCGCCATTTTCTGTGCGGCGGCTATCTTTTCGTCAGCACCACTGAGTTCCTGTTTGGTCTGAAAAATAAGCTCTTTCTTCTCGGCTATTTTCTTTTCACACTCGGAGATATTATCGTTCAACTTGCCGCTGTCAGTATCACTGTCGCCGATAGTTTCTTCAAGCTGTGATATTGAAAGCTTGCAGGCATCAAGGTCTTTGGATAACTCTGCCGCCATTATCTTCATTTGCGAAAGCTCTTCGCTGAGCTGTTCACGCTTATTTTTAAGTTCTGCCTGCTCGTTCTGAGAGTCGGCAAGCTTGGCTTCATTATCTGATATCTCAGCTTCGATCTCTGAAAGTTCTGTCTGAGCCTTGTCGATATCTCCGCTTACTATCTTGTATTTATTTTTCAGCGTTTCGATAAATGTTTCTATCTCATCAAGCTTGTTTTCATAGTCAGAATAATACTCTGAAACACGCTTTATTTCCATTTCAAAACGGAGTATATCGCTGTTTACCTGTGAAAGCTTTTCCCTTAGTCCCTCGGTATCAGCGGTGTATTTTGAAACCTCTTGATTTAGCTTCTCAACATGCTGTTTAAGCCCTGTAAAGGAGTTTTCAAGTGCTGTTTTCTTTTTAGCAAGTGCTTCCGCTTCATTTTTTCTTGTAAGCAGACCTGTCTGTTTGGAAACGCTTCCTCCTGTGAATGAGCCGCCCGCGTTTATCACCTGTCCGTCCAGGGTAACGATGCGGAATTTATAGCCGTATTTCTTTGCGATAAGGGTTGCACTATCGATATCCTCTGCTATACATATCCTGCCTAAAAGGCTGTTGATTACGCCCTCAAACTGGCTGTCATACTTAACAAGCTCACAGCCTAGAGCCACAAAGCCGTCCTCATTTTCAAGTTGCGGCATATTTAGCCTGTTTCCTCGAACTGATGTAACAGGCAGAAATGTTGCACGGCCTGCTCTGTTCTCTTTCAGAAGCCTGATACCTCTCTTAGCAGAGTCCTCATTGTTTACGACAATGTTCTGAAGTGCCCCACCCAACGCAGTTTCAATGGCTACAGAGTATTTTGTTTCAACAGATATAAGCTGAGAAACAGTACCGCAAATGCCGCTTATCCTACCCTGCTGTGAGGCTTTCATTATATGCTTTACGCTGAACTGAAAGCCCTCCATGGAGTTTTCAAGGTCGGCTATAGTCTTTATCCTGTTCTCAACGTCACGGAGCTGTATTTCCGTATCTGTGAGATTTTTGCGACATTCTGAGAGCTTTGTGTTTCTAGTTTCAAGAAGCTTTGCAAGTCCGCTCATGCGGTTTGTAAGCTCCTGCTTGTTTTCGTCAGCTTTGCATTTTGATTCACGCAGTTCCTTTAATTCCTTTGAAGAAAGTTTTGAATGTTCTTCAAGCTGTTTTTTTCTTTCAAAAGAATTTTCGATCTGCTCATCAATATCCGAAAGGTTGTTTTTAGAATTTTCAAGTCTGAATGAAACTTCCGACTTTTTCATGTAAAGCTCATTTATAAAGCTTCCAGCTTCACTTACCGACTTGTCAGATAATGCAGTTTTATCAATAAGCTCAGAAAGCTCTTTTTCCTTACAATCTACGGCTTCCTGCTGCTTTGCTTTTTTCTCGTCGAGTTCTTCAAGCTCCTGTCTGCGTGTTTTCAGCTCAGCCTCAAGATAGTATTTTGATGAGTTGGACTCACTTATCTGCTCTTTAAGCTTCAAAATATTATCTTCAAGGTGAGAAATATCATTCTCATATACTGCGATCTTTGACAGTGCCTGAGAGTTTTCAAGCTCCACCTGATGTATCTGATTTTTGTAGCTGTCAGCAAGCTCAGATTTTTCAGCGCTCTTTGCAAAGCTGTCATTTATATCATCTTCAATGCTTTCAAGCTCCTGCGTGATGACCTCGTACTCTTTTTTTACAGCAGAAAGCTTCTCCTCATAACCTGCTATTTGGCTCATATACTTGTTGAGTTTATGCACCCATACGGAGACTTCCAGCTTTCTCTTTTCTTCATCAAGGACTCTGAACTTCTCCGCCTTTTCAGCCTGCGCTTTAAGCGGACCTATTCGTCCTTCTATCTCTCCCATGATGTCATTGATACGAGAGAGATTATCCTCAGCCGCCGCAAGCTTTTTTTCGGCTTCTTTTTTCTTTGAACGGAATTTTGAAATACCTGCCGCTTCTTCAAATATCTCACGGCGGTCATTGGATTTTCCGTTTACGATATCTGCTATCCTGCCCTGACCGATTATCGAATAACCATCCCTGCCAAGACCGGTGTCCATAAACAGTTCCACGATATCCTTTAAATTTACTTCTTTACCGTTTATCATGTAAAAGCTGTCGCCATTGCGGTAAAGCTTTCGTGATACTGACACGGTGTCGCTGTCATATTCAAGTGCACCGTCCTCGTTGTCTATGGTGATAGTTACCTGAGCAAAAGGCGCTTTTGGTCTAGTTTGAGTGCCGTGAAAAATAACGCCAGCCATTTTTTCACCTCTCAGGGCTTTGGAAGATTGCTCGCCCATTACCCAGCGCATAGCGTCACCGATATTACTCTTGCCTGAGCCGTTAGGACCGACAACTGCGGTGATACCCTTATTGAATTTCAGCTCTATTTTATCTGGAAAAGACTTAAAGCCCTGCAATTCAAGTGATTTAAGATACATTATTTTTCACCACCCCTCATTATGATTTCGTTTATCTTTATTTTATCGCTGCCCTCGTGACCTACAATTTTTATATTGACACCAAGATCTTTGAAATATTCTATATTAGCTTTTTTCTGACCTATTGCCTTGCTTATCTGCCTTTTCGGTACAGATATCACAACGGAAGCTATATCGCTTATATTGCCATGCTTTTCAAGCTCTTCTGCTATAAGACTGCGGTAATTTCTGCCTTCGCAAAGTTCTCGGAATGCAGGGTGATAAAATCCGCCCAACATTTGCTCCTCCACGACCTCGCTTGCGTGCAGACCAAGCTTTATAACATCTATACCAAGTTTATCGGCTTCTGTGAGAAGATAAGAACAGATTTTCACTACCTCGTCAAAGTCCATAGGCTTATATTCGCCACTTTTGTAAAGCTCTCCGAGCCTTGTACCATTAAGGATAACAACGGGATAAATACGTACTGTTTTAGGAGACAGCGCCGCTATCTTCGACCAAGTTTCCAGCTCAGTTTCACGGTTGCTTTTATAAAGTCCTATCATCATTTGCAGACCAAGGTCAAAGCAACCATAGCTTTTTATAAGCTTTGCAGCGTTTTCGACGTCCTGAACAGTATGTCCACGCTCGTTGGCTTCAAGAACAACATCTGACATAGACTGTGCGCCAAGCTCGATAGCCGTAACGTGATTATCTCTGAGAATGTCAAGTATCTCAGTGCTGATATAGTCAGGTCTGGTGGATATCCTTATACCCTTGAATTTGTCGTTGCCTATAAACTCCTGCGCTGCACCAAGAAGTTCGAGCATATATTCTCTCGGCACTGCTGTAAAGCTACCACCGAAAAAGGCTATCTCCGTCTGTGAAACGTCCTTGACTTCGTTCATTGCCTGTGTGCAGATACGCTTCACATCATCAGCGTGCGGTATCTTCTCTGTACCAGTTATGGTGCGCTGATTGCAGAACGCACACATATGCGGACAGCCTATATGCGGCACGAAGACAGATATATTACTGTGCCCCATAACCCATTAGTTCCAATGCTTCTTTAGCCGCCAACTGTTCAGCGGTCTTTTTCGATCTGCCTGTACCCTCGCCGATAACATTCGTATTCAAAAGTACCTGAACAGTAAATTTTTTATTATGGTCAGGACCTGACTCGCCTTTAAGGTGATATTCTATTCTCTCCTCAGGATTTTTCTGGATTATCTCCTGAAGAATAGTCTTGTAATCATGAAAAACAACTCCATCAGGCGTGATATTTTCAGGTATGAATGAAAGTATATATTTTGAAACAGGCTCGATACCACCGTCAAGATAAATTGCAGCGATAACTGCTTCAAAAGCGTCTGAAATAATTGACGGTCTTTCTCTGCCCCCTGTTATCTCCTCGCCTTTTCCGAGAAAGATATACTTGCCAAGTTCTATTTTCTTTGAGAACTCAAACAATGCTTTTTCGCACACAAGTGAAGCTCTCATTTTTGTCAGCTCGCCCTCAGGCATATGCTTGTAATGCTCGAAAATGTGATCTGACACAACTATAGAAAGCACTGAATCTCCAAGAAATTCAAGCCTTTCATTGCTGTTTCTTGCCTTCTTGTTTTCATTTGCAAATGATGAATGGGAAAGAGCTTCGTAAAGGAGCTTTTCGTCTTTGAATTGATAACCTATTCTTTCCTGAAACTCTTTAAGAGCCTTTTGCTCGTCCATTATAACATCTCCTGTTTGCTTTTCAACTGCTCGATAGCAGTTGTGATCTCGTCTATCACATTAGTTTCAGTAAATTGTTTTGCTTGTCTGATAGCGTTATAGAATGCTCTTGCATTTGATGAGCCATGTGCCTTGATAACAGGCTTTGCAGTACCAAGTAGAGGCGCTCCGCCATACTCAGAGTAGTCTACCTTTTTCTTGAATTCTTTAACATTCTTCATTACCATAAGAGCAGCGATCTTTGACTTTGTATCCTTAGTCAGAAGCGTTTTAAGTTCCCCTGAGAAGAATTTTGCCATGCCCTCGTAAAGCTTGAGCATAAGGTTTCCGCAGAAGCCGTCAGCCACGCATACGTCACAATCGCCCATAGGAAGCTGTCTTGCTTCGATATTTCCAACAAAGTTTACAGGTGCGTTTTTCAACTGCTTGTAAGTTTCAAGCTCCAGCTCTCTGCCCTTTGACTCCTCTGCACCAATATTTGCAAGACCTACTCTTGGTGACTTAACACCAAGTATCTTGTTCATATAAGCCGAACCCATTATTCCAAACTGAGTAAGCATTTCAGGACGGCAGTCTGCGTTTGCACCGCTGTCAAGAAGCATCGTAGGCGTCGTTGCCGTAGGAAGTATTGTTGCAAGAGCTGGTCTTTTGATTCCCTTTATTCTCTTTACGATAAACGTTGCTCCAACTACAAGTGCGCCTGTTGAGCCAGCTGAAACGAAAGCGTCGCCCTCGCCGTCTGCAAGCATTTTCATGCCCACAGCCATTGAACAATCCTTCTTGCTCTTGATTACTTCTGTAGGCTCTTCACATATCTCGATAACAGTATCAGCGTGCTTGATATGTAAAGCTGTGATATCAAGTCCGTTTTCCTGTGCACATTTTTTTATTTTTTCTTCATCACCAACAAGAGTAACGTCAACACCGAAATCTTTCTGTGCGTCAATTGAACCTTTTATGACTTCGAGAGGTGCGTTATCTCCGCCGAAAGCGTCAATTACTATGTTCATAACATTCTCCTTAAAATTCCTCAATAGCCTTGTCAAGGTCTGCAAGACCCCTTTCAGCTATCATCTTATATTTCAGTTTCTTATCTCTTATACGTTCGGGCAGTTCAGGCAGGATACCCATATTACATCCCATAGGCTGGAACTTCTCCACAGTAGGATCGCTTATATACTTTGAAAGCGCACCCAGCATTGTGGTATCAGGCAAGGTAACCGCAGGCTTGCCCTGCAAACGTCTTGCCATGCTTAACCCTGCAAAAATTCCGCTTGCCGCCGATTCGATATATCCCTCAACGCCTGTCATTTGACCTGCAAAATAAAGGTTTTCTCTATCTCGCATATTAAACTGCGGATTTAAGAGCTTAGGCGAATTGATGAAAGTGTTTCTATGCATAACTCCATAGCGTATAAATTCTGCATTTTCAAGTCCTGTGATAAGAGAAAATACTCTTTTCTGCTCACCAAATTTAAGGTTTGTTTGAAAGCCCACAAGGTTATACAGACTTCCCTCTGCGTTCTCTGCACGAAGCTGAACGACAGCATAAGGTCTGTTTCCTGTTCGTGGATCTGTCAAACCCACAGGCTTCAATGGTCCAAAACGCATTGTGTCCTCTCCTCTTTTGGCAAGGACCTCAACCGGCATACAGCCTTCATACACCTTGAACCCGTCCTTTGAAAAGTGCTCCTTATCAAAATCATGGAGCGGAGCGGATTCCGCATTGATAAGTTCATTATAGAACCTGAGATATTCTTCCTTATTCATAGGGCAGTTTATATAATCAGCCTCGCCCTTGCCATATCTCGAAGCAAAAAACACCTTATCCTTATCAAGACTTTCATATGTGACGATAGGTGCGGCAGCATCATGAAAATACAGATAATCACCGCATATTTTGCCGATACTCTCTGCAAGCCCATCGCTTGTAAGAGGACCTGTTGCGATTATAACATCGCCATCAGGTATATCTGTGACTTCTTCCTCAATAACAGTGATGTGAGGATTTTCCATTATCTTTGCCGTGACCATATCGGAAAACTTTTCCCTGTCAACAGCAAGTGCTCCGCCTGCTGATACCTTAGTTTCAGCTGCACATTCCATTGTGACAGAGCCAAGCCTGCGCATTTCCTCTTTTAGCATACCTGCAGCTGAATCTATTCTGTCCGCTTTCAATGAATTTGAGCAGACAAGCTCTGCAAAGCCCTTATATTTATGGGCAGGCGTAAACTTTTTCGGCTTCATTTCATAAAGCTCAACGTCTATTCCTGCTTGGGCTAACTGCCACGCAGCTTCACAGCCTGCAAGTCCTGCACCTATTACCTTAACCGCCATTAGATAAATTCCTTTCATATCCGCAATCAGGCTTATGGCAAATGAGTATTCCGTTCTTTCCGCCTTTCTGGAAAAGCGTACTGCCACACTTAGGGCATTTCTCTTCGGTAGGAACGTCCCATGTCATGAACTTGCACTCAGGATTGTCCTCACAGCCGTAATACTTTTTGCCCTTTTTGGACTTTTTCAAAAGCACTTTCTTTCCGCAGTAAGGGCAAATTCCGCCTGTTTCCTGAACTATTTTCTTGGTATTCTTGCACTCAGGAAAACCTGAGCAAGCCATAAATTTGCCATATCTGCCTATCTTTATTACCATAGGTTTGCCGCAAAGCTCGCACACCTGATCTGTTTCTTCGTCAGGCACTTTGATACGCTTCCCGTCCATGGCTTCCTCGGCTTCAGTCAATTCCTCGTCGAAGTCACTATAAAAGTCCTGCAAAGTTTTTACCCAACTTTTCTTGCCATTTTCCACTTCGTCAAGAGATTTCTCCATGTTTGCAGTAAACTTAACATCAACTATTTTATCAAAATGCTCGCTCATAAGCTGGTTTGTTACTTCGCCAAGCGAAGTCGGCTTAAGCTGTTTTCCGTCACGCTCAACATAATTTCTGTTTATTATGGTTGTAATAGTTGGAACATAAGTCGAAGGTCTGCCGATGCCTGTTTCCTCAAACGCTTTTACGAGGGTCGCTTCTGTGTATCTTGCAGGTGGCTGAGTGAAATGCTGATTTCCTTCAAGGTTACGCACCTTTATTGAATCACCGGATTTTATTGGAGGAAGCACGTTTTTCTTTTCACCCTCATCGTCTTTAGCCTCTTCATAAAGAACAGTAAATCCGTCGAACTTTACAGAATAGCCTGTTGCCTTGAAGTTACAACCGTTTGCAGAGATATCAACAGAAACAGTGTCCATAAGGCAGTTTGACATCTGAGAAGCTATAAATCTCTCCCAAATGAGTTTATAAAGCTTGTACTGGTCACTCGTCACTCCGCTTGCCTTTACCATATCAGGTGTTACCTCTGGGTGTGTTGGTCGGATGGCTTCGTGAGCGTCCTGAGCGTTGCCCTTAGTTTTATATTTTTTCGGTGTGTCAGGGATATACTTATCGCCATATTTTTTTCTGATAAAATCATATGCCGCTGCTCTTGCTTCATCAGAAATTCTAAGGCTGTCGGTACGCATATAGGTGATAAGACCTGTCTGACCCATATCGTTTATCTCAACACCCTCATAAAGCTCCTGAGCAGTTTTCATCGTTCTTCTCGCCTGAAAGCTGAGACGTCTTGACGCTTCCTGCTGTAAAGTCGAGGTGGTGAATGGTGCGGCAGGAGATTTTCTGTGAACGCTCTTTTTTACCTTGTCGATAACAAACTCGGCACCCTCAAGTCTTTTCAGTATCTCGTCAGCCTGCTCTTTATTTTTCAACTCTGGCTTTTCTCCGTCAACTGTATTAAGCTTTGCAGCAAAGGTCTTTCTTTCGCCGTTTGCGGAAAATTTTCCGTCAATGGACCAATATTCCTGAGATACAAATGCCCTTATCTCGTTTTCTCTGTCGCATATCATTTTAACTGCGACAGACTGAACTCTGCCCGCTGAAAGTCCTTTTCTTATCTTTCTCCAAAGAAAAGGTGAAAGCTTATAGCCCACAAGTCTGTCAAGGATACGTCTTGCCTGCTGTGCATTAACAAGGTTTATATCAATAGAACGTGGGTGGCTCATTCCAGCTTTGATACCAGTTTCAGTAAGTTCGTTGAAAGTTACTCGGTTTTTATCATTCAAATCAAGGCCCAAAAGCAATGCAAGATGCCATGAAATGGCTTCTCCCTCTCGATCAGGGTCTCCTGCAAGATAAACATGGTCGCTTTTCTTTGCAAGCTTTTTTATATCTTTTATAACGCCCTCTTTGTCTTTTATATTGACATATTTAGGTTCAAAATTATTATCTATATCGACGCCCAGCTTTGATTTTGGCAGGTCACGGACATGACCTTTTGAAGCCACGACTTCATAATCATCGCTAAGATAACGCTTAATTGTTTTTATCTTCGTTGGTGACTCAACTATGATCAAATTAGACAAATCTATTCTCCATTCTTAATATATATTAAAGTCCAAACATTTTGCCCGGATATGACTTAACAGTACCATAAAGTTCAAGCTCCGTTAGCTGTGCAAGCACATCAGAGATATCCATACCAAGCTTTGCGGCTATCTCGTCCACAAGCATATTTCCGCTTTTTAACAGTTTGCAAATGCTCTTTTGTGTGTAATCAAGCCCTGAAAGATCAGGCTCAGGTGTTGGCTTTACCTCTTCTGTTTCAGAAACAGTCTTGCTGTCAGGCACTTTTCTTTTGCTTTTTCTGTGCTTCACTGTCTTTGGCTCGCCATTGTTAAGTATAGCAGAATCCTCAGCAGGAAGCGTGAACTCTCCCAGGCTTTCCACAAGTCTAAGAGATTGATACCTTTCATTGCCAAGCGAATACACTATATCCTCTGCGCCGAACACAGGTTGACACTCATTTCTTATGAGATCACGTTGTCCGAAATATCGACTGTCATAGATATCATGTGGCGGTACTACAAATACCTGTTTTCCTTGAGATATGGCGTGATTGACATTATCAAGACCATGGCTTTCCTTGCTACACTCAGTAAAAAGCACTGCATTTGAAAGTCCTGTAAGAATCCTATTGCGATTCACAAAAGCATTTCCAAATGGTTTATAACCCGGAAAATACTCTGATATTACTACTCCATTCTCAGCGATCTGTTTTTTTAGCTCGTTACTTCCCTTAGGGTAATCACAATCAAGAGCTGTACCACACACAGCTATAGGTCTACTATTATTTTCAATAGCTACCCTATTAGCGATCTGATCTATACCGCCTGCAAACCCCGAAGCAAGCAGACAGTTCCTTCTTATAAGATCTGCGCAAATATGCTTCGTTATCTTTACAGAATATTCAGACGGCTCACGGGAGCCTACTACTGAAATAACGCATTTATCGTTTAAAAAGTCAAGGTTACCATAAGTATACAGAACAGCAGGTGGATTTGCGATCCGTTTAAGTCTGTCAGGATAGCCCTCACTTTCGTAACAATAAATATTTATGCCAAGCTCTTCACAGCGTTTTTTTATGATTTCTGCGTCTTTAAGACTATATTTTCCTATCCTCTGCAGCTCTTTATCATTAAGTCCGCTGACCATATGATCATCGAGTGCAGTCATGAACTCAACTATATCATCATAATTTGCAGAAACTTCCCATATACGTTTGCTCGATGGAGTGAAAATCAAAACCGCTCTTATCCACAATAAAAGTCTTTCTTTATCCATGACTGCCACCTCGAAACATTTCCCACAAAATGATTGTGCCTGCGCAAGCAGCATTAAGTGATTCTATGTTGCCGTGCATAGAAATAGTCACACGATTTTTACAAATGTCTGAATGTTCTTTAGGCAAACCTTTGCCCTCATTTCCTATTACAACAGCACACGGTCTATCAAAATCAAATTCTGTGATATTTTCACCGTTTCTGACAACTGCAGCATTTGTAACGATACCAAGCTCATCAAAAAGTGTTGCGACGTTCAGAAAATTATCCACTACAAAAAGATCAAGTCTTGTAGTACTTCCCATAGCGGAACGAACCACCTTTGGGTTATACAGATCAACGCAATTATCTGTCATAACTACTCCACTAACGCCTACGGCATCGGCAGTTCTTAAAAGCGTACCCAAATTACCTGGGTCCTGTAAATTGTCAAGCACGAGATACTTCCCGTTTTTGTCAATATACTCAGCCACAAAAGGCAAATCGACCTTGAAAACGATCATATAAATGCCCTGAGAGTTTCCCTCATCTGTCATTTTTTTCGCAAGCTCATCAGATATTTCAAAAACATCTTCGGGTCTTGTGCACAAGAAAAGACTATCGGTTTTAAGTGTATTTTTATATTTAGTCAAGGCCGTTTGAGTATAGAAAACAGAATGGACTTTTATTCTTCCGCACACAGCTTCATAAGCGGTGTCAACGCAGTTTCTTGCACCTTCAACAGCAAACAATCCATGTTCTTCCCTAGCTTTTTTTGATGACAGAAGCTTTCTGAAAAGCTTCACTCTAGGGTTATCTTTACTATTAATATGCAAACTGCGTCACCTCTTATTCTGAAAATTTAATCATTTAGTTGCCAAATGCGTCATATATGGTGTTGCCTTAATATACAACAAAACACGCAGGTTACAAGAACGTGCGTGTTTTTGACTATTAAAGAGCAGCCTTCGCCTTTTCTGCGATCGCTGTGAAACCAGCAGGATCGCTGATAGCTATTTCGGAGAGCATCTTTCTGTTAAGATTGATACCAGCCTTGTTTACGCCGTTCATGAATGTTGAATAATTCATACCGTTCATTTTAGCAGCTGCTGAAATTCTTGTGATCCAAAGCTTTCTGAAATCTCTCTTCTTCTGCTTTCTTCCAATGTATGCATACTGACCTGACTTCATTACAGCCTGTTTAGCCATTTTGAAGTGCTTGCTCTTGGCACCAAAGTATCCCTTAGCAAGCTTCAGAGTCTTATTTCTTCTCTTACGAGTCATCATTGCTCCCTTTACACGAGCCATAGTTATTACCTCCTGAAATTTTTAAAATTTGTTTTCCCTACAACTCGTTTATTTGTAAGGGATAAGAGCCTTTACGTTCTTGATGTTGGTATCATCTGCATAAGCTACACCACGCAGGATTCTCTTACGCTTGTGATCCTTCTGAGTAAGTCTGTGTCTTTTGTTTGTGTGCTGGAACTTAACCTTACCGCTACCGGTAACACTGAAACGCTTCTTAGCACCAGAATGTGTTTTGATCTTTGGCATTGTATTTATCCTCCTTATTATTTTACTTGTTTACTTTCGGAGAAACGAACATCACAAGACTGCGTCCCTCCATTTTTGATGGCTTGTCAACAACGCCGGCTTCAGAGATAGCGTCTTTGAATTTTGCAAGAAGTTCTTCACCGAACTGTGGATGAGCCAAAGTTCTTTTCTTGAACCTTACAGAAACTTTTATCTTATCTCCTCCGTTAAGGAATTTAACAGCCTGATTGACCTTTACATTAAAATCATGAGTGTCGATCGTAGATGACATTCTAACTTCCTTGATCTCGATAACTTTCTGATTTTTCTTTGCTTCCTTCGCACGCTTTGTCTGTTCAAAACAGAACTTGCCATAATCCATGATACGGCATACAGGCGGAGTTGCCTGAGGAGCGATCTTTACAAGATCAAGATCTTTCTCAAATGCAATTTTAAGAGCCTCGTCAGCACTTAAAATACCAAGCTGATTTCCGTCAACGTCTATGACCCTGAGTTCTTTATCACGGATCTCTTCGTTGATCTGATGTTCCCTGTTGCTAATGACGCAGCACCTCCAAAAATAAAATAAAACGGGCACAGAACTGATCCGTACCCGCATAAAATCACATCGATATGCAAATTCATGTTGACCTTTTTACTACAGAGAACTGCGCTTAAGGTGAGAACGGACATTGTTCTGCTTTGTTTACCATGATATTATACTACACTTTTACACACTTGTCAATACCTTTTCTCAAATTATTTCAAAAAAATATTATCAAGCTCTCTATATGTCATTATATCACATTCAGAGCTTGATTTCAACCCCTTTCCGCAGCCAAAATGAATAAATATAACAGCTTTTTATTTTCTCTCCGAGTATCATCTCAAACGATGCTTTATACAGTGCAAGCTGTGTTTTATAGCCCATAAGCTGTGACAAATCATTAAATCTGTCAGTTTTATAATCAACAATAACATATCCGTCAGGCTCGTGGAAGATACAATCGGCGATACCTTGAAGCATACCGCTGTTACCATTATATTCAGGAAGATTTTCACTTAAGTCAAGATCTCTCATTGAAACAAGAAACTTCTTTTCACGCATCACATTATCGGAATTTTTCACACGCTCATAAAAATCTGATCTAAAGAATGCTTCAAGTGCTTCAACATAAACTCCGTCAGCTTCTTTCTGGCTGAAGTACCCCTGATTCACAAGACGTTCAAGCTCTGTTTTTACGCTTTCATGTGCCTTATCATAGTCCGATAACTCCATAAATTTGTGGGTAAAAGTTCCCTTTTCCGCTGCTGATAGTTTATCAAACTCATCATCAAGCCGTGGAAGACTAGGATAAAACTCAGGTTCGTTTTTCTCTGTCTGCTTCTCTTTTTCAGCCGCAGTTATCTCCGTAACAGTAAGCTTTGCTGGTGTTGATACTCCTGACCAGTCATACTCAAATGCAAATTTGTCAAGAAGATTTCTAAGCATTGTTTTGTCCGCTTCTATTTCGCTAATAGCTGTATCTTCTTCCTGTGTCGGCTCTGTATTTTCAATGCCGTATTCATTATATATTATCTCAGGCTCAGGGTATTCGTCCCCGCTGACAGCTATATTATCAGTGCCAAGCCAAGATGTGAGTTGATCACCCGTGGAGTGAAGTGCAAGCGTTATTGTTATCCAATCAAGCATCGTTTCAGCGTCCGCCACAACATTTTCAAGAGAATCTCCCTGCTTTGAGTATATGTTTCTAAGCCTGTCAACTATTCCCACCTTACGTTCAATAACCTTTTCATATGTGGTATTGCTGTAAATAATCGGTGCATAGCTTACAAAAAGTCTTTCTTTTGCTCTTGTGCACCCAACATAAAGCAGGCGGAGTTTTTCACTTTTTTCCTCTGCTTTTGATTCCTTTGAAAGCTTATCATAGTAAAGTGAAGTTTTTCTCATAAGTTTGCTGTTATCCATAAAACTGAAAGCAAAGCCCAGCTTGTTATGTGAACAGTAACCTTTGTCTTTCTTTATAAGCGGTATGTCAAGCTGACATAAAAATACAAATGGATATTCAAGACCTTTTGAAGCATGGTAGGTCTTTATGTAAACGGAATCTGAGCCCTCTGTTACTGTCATTGCCTGCTTAAAGGCTTTTTCATTTGAGGACACAGAGTCGATATATCTTAGAAAACCAGTTACGCCCTCCTGGCTATTTTGCTCATAGGACGAAACATATTCAAGAAGCAGACGAAGGTTTGCTCGCTTTTTATCAGAATCAAGATACAGCGAAACGATTCCCATAAGGTCGGTCATGTCGTATATTTTTCTTATGAGCCGTTCAAGACCCATGCACATTGAAAGATAACGCAGGGAATTAATAAGCTCATTAAGCTCTATGCACTTATCCTGCAATGTTTTATTATTAAAGCTTATATGAGTAGCTTCCTTTTCGTGGCTGTCCTCAGCAGAAGCTGATGCCGCTACCACCTGATAGATATGGTCTTTCAGTTTGCTGTTAGGCTTCTTTGACTTTTCTGTTACTGCCGCCATTTCATCAGGCGTAAATCCCATGATAGGCGACATCATAATAGCTGTCATTGCAATATCGTTCATAGGATTGTCAATTATCCTGAGCATATTCAGCACAAGTGTTATCTCTCTTGACTTCATGTATCCGTTTGTATCCTCAGAATATGCTTTCAGACCTACTTCTTCAAGGGCTTTTGCCATAAGGGTAATTTCATCATTCTTTTGAACAAGTATACAAAAATCTCCTGCACGGCACGGTCTTAGAGAGCCATGATCTTTGACTTCCTCACCGTTTTCAAGCATGTGCTTTATCTTTTGTGCTATTACTTTGTTCTCCACAGAATAGCCATTTGTCTTTTTGTAGTCCTTATCAAAAGGTATTAGCATTATTTCTGTAGGCTTGTTATTTTCATCATAAAGTTCACCATATCGAAGTTCTTCATTTCTATCATAATCCACCTGACCTGTGTGCTGTGTCATAAGATAGTGAAACAGAAAATTTACAAAATCAACCACAGACTCACGACTTCTGAAATTCTTGCTTAGCAAGATAGCCTCGAGCTGTTCGCTGTTTTCAGGTGCGGAAGCGTCATTTCTCGTTTTGCTGAAAAGTTCGGGATTTGAGAGTCTGAAACGATATATAGCCTGCTTTATATCGCCAACCACAAAAACATTTTTGCCCATGATATCCAAGTTATCAGAATCAGAAAGCGAGCGGAAAACAAGCTCCTGAAGATTATTCACGTCCTGAAACTCGTCTATGAAAATAAGCTCATATAGCTTGTTTCTGCGAATTTCCTCGCAAAGCTCCGTGCGAACAGGTCCATTCTCGGTATCTTTTACAAGCAATTCTCTCGCCATTATCTCAACGTCAGAAAAAGTAACGCCATTTCGTTCAAGTTTCATTTCTTGTGAGATCTTGTCTATATCTTCGCATACCCTGCACAGAACAATAAATATTCTGTCAGATTCAAGCATATTTTCCTTCATGATTAGTTTTGTGTTATTGAACATATCGGTAATTTTAGCTACGATATCTTTATATTTGTTTCTGTATGATGCACAGAAGGCATAATTGTCCTTGAACCTAATGCGAATATCATCGTCAAGTGATGCATTGAAAGCCTTGTTCGTGGGAAACCTTTTTATGGTGCTGAATTTCCAATCTGACTTAGCAATAGTATCTATATCGCCGCTTTCAAGAAGCTTTCTTAACCTATGAAGAAGTTCTCTGTCACTGTCGGCAGTTTCATTCATTTTGATATGTTTTATAAAAGGTATGCCTTCTATCTCTTTACGGCAGGCATATTCTTCAAAAACTTCATACATTGAAAATGCTTCTTTCAGCTTTGTTTGAGCTACACATATATTATCTTTTATAAAGCTTTCAAAAATCTTATCATCAGTAAAGTTTTTATGTACCTCTGCTATCCAACGCTTAGGAAACGGCAGCGAACGCATGAATTTATAAAGATTGTCGGTGATTTCATTGAGAGTTTTATCCGCAAAAGCGTTTTTCAGCAGTTTGTAGCTTTCGTAATCTTCTTCACAAAGCTTTTCATAAGCCTGCGTGATAGCTTCCTGCAAAATAAGATTTTGCACACTGTCATCAAGTATATCAAGTCCGCCCTGAAAATCAAATTCATGTAGATTACTTTTCACAAGGTCAAGACAGAAAGAATTTATTGTAGATATCCTCGCAAGTTGGATAAGATTTTGCTGACTAAGCAACCACTTATTTTCAGGGTCACGGCGAAGCTGTTCGTCAAAAGCACGGCTGAGTTTTTCTTTCATGCTTGAAGCGGCTTCTTTTGTGAATGTTACTGCAAGAAGTCTGTCGGCAGGTATTTTATTTTTTTCATCAGAAAGAAGTTGTATCATTCGTTCTATAAGCACTGTGGTTTTGCCGCTTCCTGCCGCCGCTGAAACTATAATGCCCTTGCCACGGTCACTAATGGCTCTTTCCTGCTCTTTGGTCCATTTTGTATCAGCCAATTATTTTTTCTCCTTTCTGTCAGTTAGTTCTTCCATAAGTTTTTCTTCATAAACGCTGTCTTTCACGTCTGTAACATCCTCTTGGTTTATCCTGCCGCAGATATCGTGAAAATCACAGTGCTTGCAGGCTTCCGCCACAGGTCTTGCCTGAATGTTTCCCTGGCAAAGTTGTTCACCAAATTGCGCCACTTTGCCTATAGCAAATTCTCTGAGCTTTGTAAAAAAGCCGTCTGGAATAGTGCCTGAAATGCCGTTGGTTTTAGAATATTTAAAAGGCGCATAGGCGTAATTTTCTTCTGAACTGAAAGCTTCAGTGACAGCCTTTATATCAACGACTTTTCCTATAGGCTTGAAAGCGTTTAGCCGTGATCTGCTCTCGGCTTCTTCTACGTCAGCGTCGGCTGTCTGCTCGTATGTTTTAGGCTTGTTTCCTAGCGTGTAGTATACGATACCAGCCTGCTTCAATCCACCGTCTATATTCACTGGATTTTTGGTTTCAAGTAAAGCGGTAAGATACACGAACATCTGCAAATTAAGGCCATTGTAGAGCATTGAATATTTAAGATCAATAGAGCCTGTTTTATAATCGATTATTCTCACATATTTTTCACCATTCTCGTCCTCGAAAACGTCAACTCTGTCGATAATTCCCGTAAGGATTATCTTATCTCTGCCGTTTACGTCTATGATAAGTCTGTCTTCTCCTTCGGACTTGTCTATTTTGTATTCCAAAAGCGCAGGTCTGAATTTTGAGTGAAGAAGCTCATTCTGCATAAAACGAATGATATGCAGGATATTGCTTTCCATACGCTCCTGTAAAAATACAAATGACGGAGATTTTCCGAACATTCCACCAAGGCTTTCCTTTATATATTCGGTAACGTTTTTGTGGATATACTCTTTTATCTCATCATCTGAGAGAGTAAGGAAAGCATTGTCAAAGCCTGTGCCGTCATCATCTTTACGCATTATCTTTTCAAGAAGCTGATGAATGATAAGTCCCCTGTTAAGCCCGTCGATATCTGCCTTTCTGACAGTTTTGAGACCAAGACCATACTTACAGAAATAATTGAACGGGCATTTATAATATGTATCAAGTTGAGTAGGCGAGACCTTTGCAGGCTGTTCTGACATGAAAAGCTTTTCTGCGGTCTTTTCTTCAAGCTTATAGTCACCGTTTTCATGAAGATTCTTTGTTCGCATAAGTTTCTCGGCATATTCCTGCGATAACCCCAACACAGACCTAATCGCAGAAATTGTAGCGTTTTTATCACGGGAATGTTCCATATATTTATAGTAAGCTGTTCTGAAAGAAGTGCAGTAAAAATCAAGCCCCATATCCTGAGCTTTGGTATTAATTTGGCCGAACATTCCGTTAAGCTCAGAAACAAGTGCAGAGGGGCGGTGAACTTCTCCTACAAGGTCAGATTCTGAATAAAGCACAAAGAGCTTTTCGTCTGCAAGGGTAAAAGCGTTGTAGCACACAAGCTTCTCTGTCTGAAAAGATTTTCTTGCGCTGTGTGAGATATGAATATCGCTTCCCTCTAATATCATTTTTTCATTTTCTGTGATAAGTCCACCAGAGCTTAAAGACGCAGGAAATATGCCGTCGTTCACCTCAACAAGAAAGACAGCCTTTACGCCTTCAAGCCTTGAATGGCTCGGGTCGCATATCCTTACGCAGTCAAGTTTCTGCGGAGGACGTGAAACACTCATTTGCGAAAGCATGAGCTTGAAAAGCTCATAAAACTGTCTGAGGGAGATAACTTCGTCATTCATGCAGTCATAGACGGATTTGATAGCCGAAAGAACAGAGTTCCAAAGTTGTTTCAATCCTCTTGCCATTTCAAGCTGAGTTTCGTTATCCGAAGTTCCTGCCTTTTTTACTACAGAAAAGGTCTGCTGAGAAAGTTCAATGCTGCCAAGAAGATCATAAAGCCCACGGCACAGTTCCCCTGCTGTAACGTCTTTAACAAGTTTGCTCTTAAATGCTTCAAAAGGCTCGATTATCTTTCGTCTTGAGCAGTTTATTTTTTCAAGCTGTTTTTCGCTGAGATCACCTGCAACAGTAAAATCGCTGAGCCACATATCACCCTCAACGCTCCAGCGTATGCAATAGTCTTCCAGATTTGATATCTCGATATTCAGCATTGGAAAAAGCGGCGATTTTATGTATTTCAAAATATTGTCCGTGGAATATTTTCTTGAAAGCAAGCACTTGAAAAGCGAGTTCATATACCTCACCAGAAATGATGAAGAAACACTGTCACTGCAGTCTGAAAAATATGGTATCTCATATCTGTCAAACGTACCCTCAAAAACGGAAGCACAATCTTTAAGGTTTCTTGCAAGCAAAGCTATGTCACTGAATTTATATCCTTTTTCTCTGATAAGTTCCCATATCTTTCCACTGACAAATTCACTTTCTTCGTAAATATCCGTTGCTGATATAACAGAAACATTTTCGCACTTTCCGACGTATGGCTTTTTACATGTGTTGTAAATCTCTTTGCTCACATATTCAAGTTCAGGGACTCTAAATGAGCTGTTACGACACTCTACCGTGTTGACCTTGTAATTATGATCAGCGGAAATATCTGTTATCTGCTGCAACGTTTTAAGAGTATCAGCAAAAGGGTGATTTGCATATCTTCTGATGCTTTCATTATCGATACATAGAGAGAACGTTATACTCTTGCACTGTGCGATACAAGCGTCAAGCATTTTAAGTTCATCAAAAGAGAAATCGTTGAAAGCGTCAACAAAAACTGTCATCCCACGGAAATATCCGTTTTCCTTCACCTGATCCACACTTCTTGCCATTGCAGACAGTGTATCCTGCATTCCTGCCTTTTCAAGCTCATCCATGTAAAAATCATAAAGCCTTGAAATATCAAAAAGTTTCATGGCAAGAGAGCCGCTCTGCTTCTCAGCAGCAAGAGCTAGATCCTGCGGTGTTATTCCGCTTTCACGAAACTGGCTCACAAGTTCGTTAAGTTCGGCTAAGAAACTGCCCTTTTCAAGACTCTTTTTATAAAAGCGGATATCCTTGGTCTGCTTAAGACGTCTGACAGACTTATACATAAGGATAGTGCGGACGTTATCATCGGCATTTTCTTTTGCCCTACCGCCATAAAGCTTCTCTGTGAACTCAGCGATACGGTTAAAACCTGCAGTCTGTATGACGTTGAAATCTGCCGCACCAAGGTGTTCATACAGTTTTTTATCATATTCGAAAGAAAACTGATCTGGTATTATGACCATGACCTGCTCGCCGTTTTTTACAGCAGACTTGATCTTATCTATGAAAACTTTGTCACGTCCACTGTGAGAGCCACCGCTTATAACTGTTACCATTGAATGAGCCTCCGTTATGATTGATATTTATATAATAACACGGCAAGGCTCAAAAGTCAATCGTACTTTTGATATGAGTACAAATAAATGTACACTTAGTTAAAAAGGCTTTTAATTATCTCAGCTATTTTAAAAGTAAACTTTATATCTTCCCTATTGCCGTCTATAACAGTTATACCACTGCCATTTTTATCGTTTTTTTCATCTGACATAACATTGCTCAAAACGAATGCTGCCCCAAGATTTGATGAGGAAAAAGCAGCGGCTTTGATGCCTGCAGAACTTACCGTAACGACAAATGAAATGATGATAGCTGTAACAAACTTTTTCATTAAAAATGGCCTCCCATAAATATCTGTTGTTCAGATTATGGGAGGTCATAATTATTTTATTCAGTTTCCGAAAAATTTTCTTGCGATATCTACCGACTCTTTTGCGTCTTTTGCATAATAGTCAGCGCCTATCTGCTCTGCATAGTCAGCCGTTACCACCGCACCGCCTACTATTATCTTGCAGTCAACATTGTTTTCACGAAGAAGCTTAACTGTATTTTCCATGCTCACAAGAGTTGTTGTCATAAGCGCAGAAAGACCGATAAGATGTACGTCATTTTCTATTGCACAATCAACTACTGTCTGATAGTCAACGTCCTTGCCAAGGTCAATAACGTCATAACCATAGTTTTCAAGAAGTACCTTTACAATGTTCTTGCCGATATCGTGGATATCACCCTTTACTGTTGCAAGGATTATCTTGCCCTTAGAAACGCTTTTTTCACCCGTTGACAGAATGTAATTTTTTATTACCTCAAAGCAAGCCTGTGCAGTGCCTGCTGTCTGGATAAGCTGTGGCAGGAAAAGCTTGCCCTTTTCAAATTCTGCACCAGCCTTATCAAGTGCCGGGATAAGCATATCATTGACAATGTTCATGGCTTCTGTTTCCTGCAAAAGCTTTGCAGTAAGGTCAGCTGCTTCTTTCTTCAGACCGTTTTCGATAGCATACGGCAAGTCTATCTCAGCTTTTGCGCCTGTTGCGGCAGGAGCAGTTTTTTTCTCGCCACCGTAGTGAGAAATAAAGTCAACAGAGTTTTTATCAATGTTTGTCAGAAGCTTGTAGGCACGAACAGTTGCCGTCATGGAATCAATATTAGGATTCATTATCGGCAGGTCAAGACCCTTTGTGAGCGCCATCATAAGAAAGTTGTGATTAACTATCTCTCTGCTAGGCAGACCAAAGCTGATATTCGATACACCGAGAACTGTTTTAAGTCCAAGCTCGTTCTTTACTCGTTCCACTGCATTTACTGTCTGCATAACATTTTCCTGCTCCGCAGAAGCGGTAAGAGTAAGACAATCTATATACACATCTTCTTTTCTAATGCCGTATTCAAGCGCCTTGTCAAGTATCTTTTTAGCAAGCTCAAATCTCTTGTCAGCACTCTTTGGTATGCCGTTTTCATCGAGAGTAAGACCTACCACAGCCGCACCATATTTCTTTACAAGAGGAAGAACATTTTCAATGGAGCTGTCCTCAGCGTTTACAGAATTGACGATAGGCTTGCCATTATAAGCCCTCAGAGCCGCTTCAAGCACCTCAGGTATAGTTGAATCCACCTGCAAAGGCACATCGACAACGCCCTGCAAAGACTTTACAGCCTTGACCATCATACTCTTTTCGTCGATTCCCGGCAGACCAACATTTACATCAAGAATATCCGCACCTGCGTGTATCTGCTCAATAGCCTGACCAAGGATATAGTCAATATCGTTTGCAAGCAGTGCTTCTTTAAAACGCTTCTTGCCAGTAGGATTGATACGCTCACCGATTATTCTTGGCTGGTCTATAACTACAGTATGTGTCGGTGAACAGCAAGCGGCAGGGATATCATTATGCACGCTGACGTGCTTCTTGCCTTTGAGCATTTCAGCCAGCTTTTTGATATACTCAGGATTAGTTCCGCAACAACCTCCAAGCACCTTAACTCCCAATGGGATAAGCTTTTCTGCAAACTCCGCAAAATCTTCAGGTGAACAGTTATATTCATTTGTAACAGGGTCAGGAAGTCCTGCATTAGGCTTTACTACAACAGGGAGATTTGTCCACTTGCAAAGCTCCTTCACAACAGGATAAAGCTCCTTTGGCCCTAATGAGCAGTTCACACCGATTGCGTCAACGCCCAGACCCTCCAACGTCAAAGCCATGGAGCTTATGGCAACGCCCGTAAATGTACGCATATTTTCCTCAAAAGTCATTGTGCAGACTATAGGAAGATCGCTGTTTTCCTTTGCCGCAAGAACAGCCGCTTTAAGTTCATAGAGATCTGTCATTGTTTCAAAAACGATAAGGTCTGCGTCAGCTCCTGCAAGTATCTGCTCCTTATAAATATCGTAAGCTTCTTCAAAAGTGAGCGTTCCTGTTGGCTCTAGAAGCTGTCCGATAGGTCCGATATCAAGAGCAACAAGGGTATCAGTACCCTCACAGGCTTTTCTTGCATTTTTTATAGCCGCAGGAATAGCCTGCTGGACAGTATATCCGCACTTTTCAAGCTTGTGTCTGTTTGCACCGAAAGTATTGGCGTAAACAATGTCTGAGCCTGCGTTTATATACTGGCGGTGTATGTCCACCAGCCAATCAGGCTTGTCTATGTTAAGGGCTTCAGGAGTGCCACCCATTTCAAGTCCTTTTGCCTGAAGCATCGTACCCATTGCTCCGTCAAGTATGACAAATTCTTTTGTTTTAAGTAATGTTCTAAAATCCACAATGATCTCCTCTTTTTCTGAATTGACAGACTTCCCTCATATTACAGCAGGCACAACCACGTCTGCCCTTTGATATTTCATTTTCTGACAATCCGATTATCGCCGTGACAGACTTTCTCGGCGTCAGTATATTATTTTCAGTTGCATTAAGTCCGATAAATTTCTGCGCATTGAGTACGTCAAGAAAAACTCTCTGCACGCTGATAGGCAGATCGCCATAACCAGGAGAAAACCTCCATGTCTGATTATATCCGCTGAGCTTTTCTTTCACAGTGTTGTCAACTATATCGCATACCTGCTCCACAGCCGCACTTGCAAGGCAATCCGCTATCATAGCTTTAGCCATATCCTCTGCTTCATAAGCACGAAGCTTTCTATCAACGCCCGAAGAAATAGTCGCTGCAAAAAGCACGCATTTACTGCACCCCTCAAGGTGTCTGCATATATCATTGCCGCCAAGAAACAACGGAGTACCGATGACCTCAACACCGTTCTCTTTATGAGCGACATCAAACACTCTGTACACAAATTTAGGCTCAATGACCTTCAAAAGCTCTTTTTCACATTCATCTATCAACAAAGCCGTGCGTTCGTCTGGCTTGTTATTGCCCATTCCCATATATCTCACGGCTTCTTTGACGTTTATATGTTCAAGTTTCAAATAATCACCTACCGATTGTTATTATACCACATTACTATGAATTTTACAACAATAAATAATAAATGTACGTTCACAAAAAAGTCCCCGCAATCATCAGGGACTTTGTGTTACATATTGTCAGCGTCTTTAAGATACTGTTCAGCATTTTCAAGCATAAGCTCTGTGATATTTTCACCGCCCATTATCCTTGCTATCTCATACTTTCTCTGTTCATGGTCGAGAGTTCTAACAGTTGTAACTGTCCTGTCGCCCTGTATATTTTTCTCAATAAGCAAATGATTATCCGCCATAACAGCCATTTGAGCAAGGTGGGTCACGCAAAGAACTTGCCTAAGGCGAGATATCTGTTTCAGCTTTATACCTATCTTCTGAGCCGCTCTGCCGCTTACTCCTGTGTCTATCTCGTCAAATATCAGCGTGCCGATACTGTCCTTTTCTGCAATTACGTTTTTCAGTGCAAGCATTATTCTTGAAAGCTCACCGCCTGAAGCAATCTTCGCTATAGGCTTTGGCTCTTCGCCTAGGTTTGCAGAAATAAGAAACTCTATGCTATCCATACCATTTATGGTGAGCTTGCCTGTTTTCTGTTGAACCACCAGCTTGACCTTTGGCATATTGAGAAATTCAAGCTCCTCTGTTACCTGAGAAACAAACCGCTCTCCTGCTTTTTTTCTATGGTCTGAAAGTGCTTTGGCTTTCTTTGATACTTCCGCAAGAAGTCTTTCCTTTTCTTTATTAAGCTCGTCTAAGCTCTGCTCTGCTCCGCTCAGTTCATCAAGCTCATTCTGTGAATTTTCAAGAGTAGTCAGTACATCATCAAGTTCAGGTCCATATTTCTTCATGATACGCCTGAGTTCATCAGAACGCTGATTAAGGTAATCATAACGTTTCGGGTCGATATCGAGGCTGTCAAGAAGCGAGCCTATCTCCTCGGAAATATCCTCCATTTCAATAGCCGCAGAACTGAGTCTGTCATATATAGGCGATATCTCAGTCATTATATCAGTATATCCCTCAACCGATTTTGAAGCTCTCTGCGTCATCTCCACTGCACCATCTGTGTCATCATCGCCCGAAAGAAGTTGTTTTGCCATATAAAGAGCCTCAGAGATTGCAACAGCATTTTTAGAGATGTTAAGCTCTGCTTCTATCTCTTTATCCTCGCCTTCATGAATGTTTAGCGCATTTATCTCCTCGACAATATCAGCAAGCTCAGCCATGCGAAACTCTTTTTTGCTTTGCTCAGTTTTTATCTTGTTTATCTTCTTTGCAATGCTTTGAAGCTCTCTGAAAGAGCTGTGATAATCTTCTATAAGAGCTTCCGATTCGGCATAGCTGTCAAGTATCTCTATATGACGTTCAGGAGCCATGAGTATCTGATTGTCGTGCTGTCCATGGATAGTTACAAGCGTTTCTCCGATAGCTTTAAGTACGGAAACGTTCACCGCTCTCGAGTTGACTCTTGCAACGCTTCCACCATCTGAACGTATCTCACGGGTAAGAAAAAGCTGTCCGTCTTCTGCGCTTATACCAAGCTCGTCTAGTACCTGCAAAACATTGTCCCCAATGTCAGTAAACAACGCTGAAATAACAGCCTTGTCCGTGCCTGTTCTCACAATATCCTTAGTGACACGCTGACCGAGGATAGCATTTATTCCATTTATAAGTATGGACTTACCTGCTCCCGTTTCGCCTGTGAAAACATTAAGCTTATCAGAAAAATCTATAGTTGCCTTTTCTATCACGGCAAGATTTTCAATATAAAGTTCACTTAACATTTTAGATCATTCCTCTGCTGTTTAAGAAATAATAAAGGATCTCAGTTCCTCTGCCATATGGGACGCATCTTTTTCTGTCCGCATAAGTATGAATATCGTGTCGTCACCTGCAAGCGTACCAACAATATTGTCAAGCCCTAACTTGTCAAGCTTTGCACACACCGCCTGTGCCATGCCCGTATGACATTTCACAACTACAGTGTTAAGTGCATGATCCACCGACACAACTGCGTCTGAAATTATGCCGAAAATGCCGTTGTTTTGCTCTGCAATATCTTTTTTGAGTGCAGGCAGGCTGTATTTATAATTGCCGTCTGAACCAATGGTCTTTACAAGTGAAAGCTCTTTTATATCCCTTGAAACTGTTGCCTGAGTGACTTTCAGACCATGCCTTTTAAGCGCTTCACGAAGTTCCTCCTGAGTGCCGATATTTTCGTCTTTGACAATCTGCATTATCAAATTCTGACGCTGATTTTTCATATGCCGTCCTCCGCTGATTCCTTCAACGGCTGCATAAGCTTTTTGTTTATTGATGAGAAAAAGCTGCCGCCGCTTATATCTATGATTTCAACAAAATACTTTGACTTTGATACTATCACAGTGTCCTCTGCCGAAAGTCTGAAAACATTATTACCGTCAATGCTGACGATTGCGTGAGAGCCACTGTTAGTGTGACACTTGACTTTCATAACGCTGTCCTCTGAAAGTATCATAGATCTTGCAAAAAGCGAGTGAGCACATATCTGTGTGAACTCTATACACTTCATTTCAGGTTCGATTATAGGTCCACCTGCTGACATTGAATAGGCTGTTGAGCCTGTGGCTGTAGAAAGTATAACGCCGTCTGCACGAAGTGAAGAAATAAGTCTGCCGTTTTTTGACACCTCAAAATCGGCTATCTTACAATCGTCAGCTTTTGTTACTGCAACGTCATTAAGCGCAGTATATGACTTATTTTCACTGCCACATTCGACATTTACGTTTAACATCATTCGGCGGCTGAGGGTATATTCTCCAGAAAAAAGCTTGTCCAGCAATTCAAGCTGTGAATGTTCAAGAGAGGCCATAAAACCGAGTCTGCCACAGTTTATGCCAAGTATAGGCTTCTCAAACTCACAGCCCTTAAGAGAGCATTTGAGTATCGTTCCGTCACCGCCGATCGCAATAATCATATCACACTGCTTTACACACTCGTCTTCGCTACAGAAAGTGATATCGAGCTTTCCGAAAACGTGCTTATAGCATCTATCCATAAAAAGTTTTGCACCATTTTTGCGCAGCCTTTCATATGTTGCGGTCGTATACTCAAAGCAATGAGTTTTATCAAGATTTGGATAAAGATAGATTTTCATAATATTACCACTCTTGCGTTTAGTCTTTGAAGCTATCAAAAGCTTCGTTCACAAATTCTTTTATATTGAGCTGACCAAGCTTGTCAGCCGTCATGTCAGCTTTTTTAAGTAGAATAAGATATTCAAGATTGCCGTCGCCGCCCTTAACAGGTGAAATTGTTATCTTTTCAGCCGCAAGCCCCTCTGCTCGAAAACAGCCAAGAAGCTCGGTTATCACTCTCACATGGTCTTTACGATCTTTGACGATACCCTTTTTATTGAGAGCCTGCTTGCCAGCCTCAAACTGAGGTTTTATAAGAAGAACCATTTCGCCGCCATCGCAAAGACAATCGCAAAGGGATTTTATAACAAGTTTTAGAGAAATAAACGAAAGGTCACCACTTATGAACTGCACAGGTCTGTCAAAAAAATTCGCTGTCAGATATCGTGCATTCACGCCCTCACAGTTTTTCACCCTGCTGTCATTGCACAAACTTTCATCAAGCTGTCCGTGACCCACGTCCACCGCATAGACAAATTCTGCGCCATGTTCAAGCATACACTGAGTAAATCCCCCGGTTGAAGCACCGATATCTGCACAAACTTTACCTGTCAAGTCAAGCCCGAAAACATCGCAGGCGTGTTCAAGCTTAAGTCCGCCCCTGCCGACAAACTTCATATCGTCAGGCCTACATTTCACCCCGTCGTTCTCATCAACCAATATAGAAGGCTTGACGCAGACCTTGCCGTTTACCGACACAAATCCATTTTTTATAAGCTGCTTGGCACGTTCTCGGCTTTTTACGCCGCAGTTCGTAACTATATACACATCAAGTCTTTCACTCATCTTTTAAAAAGCCCTCAACTGTATCAGCCATTTTCTCTGCTGAAAAACCAAGCTCGTCAAGTAGCACATCACATTTTCCGTGCTTCACGAAACCGTCAATAGCAAACTGTGCCACATTTGGGCAGATAGAAGCATACTTCTCTGAAATACTTCCACAGTAATAAGCTTCCTCAAAGAACAGCACTGCATCGTAGGCTGACATTATATCAACCACCTCATTGTCTATAGGGAAAATATTCACGAGCTTAATAACATCGCACTTTATATCACGATTTCTGAGTATTTCTATAGCTGTAAAAAGATCATTTGCAAGCCTGCCATATGTAACAAGCAGAACCTTTGCGCCCTCTATATGACGATAAACGTAAGTTGAAACAGGATCAGATGTATCATACAGCGATTGATCCCTGCCCCTTGGATATCTCACAGCACAAATGCCACTGTCGTCCTCAACAGCCTTATGCAGGCACAGCCTGAGTTCGTCATAATTAGACGGGGAGTATATCCTCATATTTGGCACAGAGGTAAGAAAAGAAACATCAAAAATTCCCTGATGTGTTTCACCATCATCACCGACTATACCTGCGCGGTCAACACATATAACTGCATGACAGCCTCCTATTGCCATATCATGAATAAGTTGATCGTATGACCTTTGCAAAAACGATGAGTACACCGCAAAAACAGGTACATAGTTCATAGAAGCAAGCCCAGCACAGAAAGTAACTGCGTGTTCTTCGGCAATGCCTACATCAAAGAAGCGTTCAGGAAAACGCTTCGCAAAATACTGAAGCCCCGTGCCGTATTTCATTGCCGCAGTGACTGCACAAAGGCGCTTATTCTTTTCTCCCATTTCACAAAGCTCTTTTCCCATTATAGAAGAAAAGCTGTCAGAAAGTACAACGTCGGGATTGCCCGTTTTTATCTCAAAGGAGCCGACCCCGTGAAACTCTCCTGGGTTAGCTTCTGCAGGAGCATATCCCTTGCCTTTTATAGTATTCACATGAACAAAAACAGGCTTGTTTACTGCCTTTGCAGCCATAAGTCCCTGTTCAAGTTCTTCAAGATTGTGTCCGTCGATAGGTCCAATATAGTGAAAGCCAAGATCTTCAAACATGGTGCTGTGAAGTATCATGTTCTTGACCGCATTTTTGGAGTTACGAACGGCATTTTTCACAGGTTTACCTATAACAGGCGTCTTATCAAGCATTCTCTCTACTCTGCCCTTTGTGCGCTGATAGCTCTCTTTTGTACGCATGGAGGAAAGATATTTTGCCATTCCGCCAACATTTTTTGAGATAGACATTTCATTGTAGTTGAGAATAACGATGATATTTGTATCACTTTTGCCTGCATTGTTAAGTCCCTCGTAAAGCTCGCCGCCTGTTGAAGCACCGTCACCGACTACAGCTATAGCATGGTGAATTTTATCTCCGCTCAGCTTCATTGCTGTGGCGATCCCAAGCGCCGCAGAAACAGACGTAGAGCTGTGACCACTTATAAAAGCATCATGCACTGACTCGTCAGGTCTGCAAAAACCCGAAATACCGTTTTCCTGTCTGAGAGTTTTAAACTCTTTGAGTCTACCCGTAAGTATTTTATGTGTATATGCCTGATGACCAACGTCCCAGACGATTTTATCTTTAGGTGATTCAAAAACTCTGTGGATAGCCATTGTAAGCTCCACAGTACCAAGATTTGACGCAAGATGACCGCCGTTTTTTGAAACCGTATCTATAAGAATTTTCCTTATATCACCGCAAAGCTCCTCACACTGTGCAGTGGAAAGCTTTTTCAGGTCGGCAGGCAAATTCATTTTATAAATATCAGGCTTTTTTATTTCCGACATTATATCTAGATCTCCAATCTTTTTATCAACTTCTTCTTGTAAGCATATCAGATGTAAGCTCTGTGAGGAAAACGCTGTCCTCAAAATATTTAAGATGACCCAGTGCTTGAACTGTCAGTTGTTTTGCTATCTGTTCTGATTTGTCAAGTCCAAGGAGGGATACATATGTGTTTTTATGCTGTTCGTTGTCACTGCCGATAGGCTTGCCAAGCTCCTCAAAAGTGCCTGTTACGTCAAGGATATCGTCAACTATCTGAAATGCTCTGCCCATTGCCTGAGCATAGTCTGCCGCAAAGGGGATAGCCTCAAGCTTATCGCCGAGAATAACGCCCATTACGCAGGCAGCCTCGATAAGTGCGCCTGTTTTGCAGGTCTGCAAAATATTCAGTGTATCAACATCTATTTCTTTATTTTCATATTTAAGGTCTATCACCTGACCGCCTATCATGCCGTCAGTGCCTACTGCTCTTGCCAGAACAGAGATAAGCATAACGGCCTTGTCGGCAGATATAACGCCGTTCATGGCACTGTTGGCTATGACCTCAAAAGCAAGAGTGTTCAGTGCGTCGCCTGCAAGTAGTGCGATATTTTCAGGAAAGGCTTTATGACATGAGGGCTTTCCACGTCTGTAATCATCATCGTCCATACAAGGCAGATCGTCGTGTATAAGAGAAAAAGTGTGTATAAGTTCAATAGAACAAGCTATCTCTGCATACTTTTCAGGCTGACGCTCGCCGCACATACGGCAAAATTCAAGCATAAGCACAGGTCTGAGCCTTTTGCCCCCTGCCTGCAAGGAATACTCCATAGCCTCAACTACCTGACCCTGAAGCTCAGGCTTTGAGTGGGTAAGCTCCAGCAGTTTATTATCTATAAGCTCCACATAATAATCAAGTGTGGCTTTGTTCATATCATTCATCGCTATTATCTCCGTTCATAGCCTTTACGGAAAGCTTTGCACTTTCAAGGCTTTTTTTGCAGTCGACCGACAGATCTATCCCCTCTTTATAAAGTGCCAAAGCTTTCTCAAGAGGAAGCTTGTCATTTTCAAGCTGACCAACTATATCATTAAGTCTTGTAAGATTTTCTTCAAAAGTCATTTTAAACAGCCTTTCATTTGACAAATGTTATTTTAGCAGATACACTGCCGTCTGACAGCTTTATGTCTACCTCGTCGCCAACGTTCAGCATTGATACACTGTCGACAACGCTTTCGTCTTTCTGAACGATAGCATATCCCCTGCCCAGAATATTGAACGGACTAAGCATATTCAGAGAAGAAACATAGCCGTTAAGCTTAACTGACAGCTTTTCAAGCCTGCGTTCCATGATCTGTGACAGCCTTTTTTCAAGGTCGCACACTGCTTTTTCGCTCTGCTCTAATCTCTTTTCAGGAGAATATAATTTCAAAAGCTTATCACAGCTTTCTATCTGTGACACAGCCTTATCAAGTTTAAGCTCCATAGCCTTGTCAAGCTTTTGCCTTAAAAGCCTCACAGCATTAAGTATATCCGCCTTGTCAGGAGTAGCAATCTCAGCCGCCGCTGACGGAGTTGGTGCACGCATATCCGCGGCATAGTCTGCAAGGGTGGTGTCAGTTTCGTGACCTACAGCCGATATCACAGGTGTATTGCAGGCGTAAACAGCCAGTGCCACAGCCTCGTCATTGAACACCATAAGATCCTCGCTAGAGCCACCGCCACGAGCTAAAATTATGGTATCCGCACCGCTTTTATCAGCCGCTGAAAGTGCTTTGCATATAGTTTGTACTGCCGCCGTACCCTGCACCTGCGCAGGATAAACTTCAATATTGCACACAGGATAACGCCTTTCAGCTATATGGATTATATCCTGCAAAGCCGCCGCAGTAAGCGACGTAACAACAGCTATCTTCTTTGGAACAAGGGGTATTTTCTTTTTTTGGTTCACATCAAATACGCCCATTTTTTCAAGCTTTTTCTTGGTCTGTTCGAGCTGAACGTGCATAATGCCCACTCCAAGAGGTGCTATCTCCGTAGCTATTATCTGATAAACGCCGTCACGCTCATAGACCTCTATATTGCCCATAACAAGCACGCTCATGCCGTCCTCAGGCACGAATTTAAGCCTTGAAACACTGCTTGAAAACATAACAGCTTTAAGTGCAGAACTGCTGTCCTTTACTGTAAAATAGGCATGACCTGATTTGTAATGTATATTAAAATTGGATATCTCGCCCTTGACGGCAATACCTTTCAGCTTAAGGTCAGACCGCAGTTTTGAAGCAAGATATCTGTTTAGCTGAGAAACAGTGATAACTGAACTCATATTTTGATCTTCCCTTTCCTGATCGCAGCATAGACCGCAACGCCCACTGCGTTATCACTTGAAAACTCAGGCTCAGCAAAACTGCCGTACTTTTCAAGATTGCTTTTTATAAAGCGATTAGACATCACACCGCCTGCATATATAATAGGTATATCCTTATACTCATGGCGAAGATTAACTGTCATTTTCTCCACCGCAAGGCACACACAATCAATACAGTATGCCGCAACATCAGCCACCGAACAGCTCTCGTCTATAAGCTTCATGCACTGATTTTCTATTCCAGAAAGTGAACAATAAAGCCCGTCAACTGATGCTTTTGGCTTTATTTTATGTTCGCTTCCAGACGCAAGCCTTTCAAGCTCTTTACCACATGGAAAAGACAGCCCAAGCCTTACGCCTGTTCTGTCTATGGCTTGTCCGCCTTTAAGGTCACGGCTTCCGCCGATCTGAGTTATATTTATCAGCTTAGCCTTGTCGGGCTCGCACAAAAGAAGATCTGTAGTGCCACCGCTGACGTGAAAAGCCGCAAAAGGCTTATCAGAACTGAGCATATCAAGCTTTCCGCAGGAATAAAGTGCCGCAAGTATATGTCCCACCTGATGCGAAGTCTTTTCAAGGTCAGCTCCACAGGCAAGTGACACAGCTTGTGCAACATTTTCTCCGACAAGAAAGCAAGGCATATACGACCCCTCTGCACACCTTGGTGCATAAGAATACCCAACTGCACTTAAGTCATACCTTTTATCAAAAAGCTGTTTCATAAGTTCTGGAAGCTGTTTAGTATGGTGAAACACAGCGTCGGATTGTCTTAGTCCTCGCTCTCCCTGCTTGACAGGAAGAAGTTTTTTGCATGACCTGACGCTCATATCCGCAGTATCAAGCAGTGCACATGAAGTGGTATAATTGCTTGTGTCTATTCCGAGTACAAAACTCACTGCTTTTCCTCTTGTTCCTTTGCAAATGAGCCAAGCACACCGTTTACAAATGAAACGTCAGGCTCGAGGGCATATTTTCCTGCAAGAGCCACAGCCTCGCTTATGGCAACGTTCACAGGAACGTTCTCCTCATATATTGCCTCGTAAATAGCAAGTCTGAGTATTGCAAGATTTATCTTAGGTATTCTTTCAACAGTTCTCTTGTTGCTGAACTTGCTGATTATGCTGTCGATCTCGTCCTGCTTTTCGCAAACATTTTCCACGAGCTTTTTAACTTCATCATTTACGATGATCTCATTCACTTCCATGGCAGACATGAAAATATCGTCAAGCTCCTCGTCCTGTCTAAAAATTTTCTCAAATATCAGCAAAAATGCTGATTCTCTTATTTCACGCCTTTTAATTGGCACAAAAACACTTCCTTCATCTTATATTTGTCTGAATCCTATTCCTTTTCCGAAAGGTCAACTCCGCATATGGTCACATTTACCTTTGCAACTGTAAGTCCAAGCATATTCTGAACTGCACTTTTTACTTTATCCTGTATCTCCTCGGCAACGGAAACCGCCTTAGCTCCACGGCAAAGTATTATACCTATAGACACTGACAGCACATCGTCAACAAGGCCTATCCTGATATTGCCGAAATTTTCCTGTCTAAACCAGAGCTGACGTGGAGTCTTCATAACAGGAGCGATACCATAAACGCCCTCTATCTCATTAACAGAGTTTGTAACGATCTGTGCTATTACGTCCTGACTTATGTGCAGGCTTTTTTCTACTTTCTTTGAAACATCATTCATATTTATCCAAGCCTCCCTTTTTAGATATAAAAAAGAAATCCTTCAATCTATACTTGCAACCATTATATCATAAAAATCAATAGGTTACAAGTATTTTGAAGGACTTTTTTTATTTGCTGACAAATTTTATTCTACATCATAAATTCTGATGTTTTCATTTGCAACTGAAACTTCGCTAAGGAGGATATCTTTTATCTGTGCCGCTTCGCTTGCAACAAGCCCGTCGCTGTCGGTCTTTACAACGATATTTGCGTTGTCACCGTCAAGATAAACAACACAGTCCTCAAAGCCTGCTGCTTTCACGAGTGTTTCTACCTTGCTCTCCGACTCCATGAGCCCTGTCATGGCTGAAGCTTCTTCTTCAGCGACTTTCTTTTCTTCCTCTGTGGAATCGCCGCCGTTCATTATATTCTTTAATGTTTCTACCGCCTCGTCCCTTGAATTCATTCTGTCTATTCTTGCCTGTGCAAAATAATCTGAAGTACTGTCAGTGCTTACGAGCTGTGCGTCGCCGTAATTCACGCTTTGACTTTTCACAACGTCCGTCGCCTTTATCTTGCCGTCTGAGGTCGATACTGCATAATTTATGTATACTGCAAGACCGAGTATCAGCGTCATTCCTGCAAGGATTATCTGCTTTTTGCCTATTATCATGGTCGGTTTTTTCATCTTTATTACCTCTTTCTGTTATTTTCTGCCCTCAACGCAGATCTTGCTGCTTGATATACCTAGTACTGTCGAAACCGATTTAAGCACACGTTCGTTTACTTTTATATCTCCACCTCCTTCGCAAACAATGACAACGCCGCATATCTGCGGTTTTATTATTTTTCTGACCAATGCCTCCTTTTTGCCGTCATTATCAGTTATTACTATCTCGTTTTCATACCTGTCGCTTGTTCTGTCACCATTATTGTCTGTGCTTTTGGTAAGATTTTCGGCATAAACATATTCGGTAGTTCCCTCAACTGTCACCATTACCTCACACTCGCCAACTCCCCTGACTTGAGAAAGAACATCTTTAAGCTCTTTTTCTATCTGCTTTTTGTAGCTGTCTGTATCATCAGTGGCAACGCTTTCCGTGGGAATGCTCTTGCTCTCTGCCGTATTTTTAGCAGGAAACATCTCAGAAACAAATATAAGTAATATCCCTGCAAGACCTACGGCTATCACTATCTTCGTTTTCATAGGAAGCTTTTTAAGAGCCTTTATTTTCCACTCAACTTTACTTTTCAGCAACGTTTATTCCTCCTGCACGATAACTTGAGTATCAGGCAGATCTTCTGCAATAAGCTTTTCAATAAGCCCTCTGTCGCTTGTTTTAGTCAGATATACCCTTACCGCTGTTATCTCTATTTCATTATATTCATTTATATCTGTGGTTATGTCCACTCTGACGTTTTCTATGCCATTCTTATTCAGCTTATCCAAAAAATATTCTTCAAGCCTGCTTTCGGATTCAGACAAATAATAAAGTTTCGTCGCTGTTGAAACGCTGTCAAACTCAGGCAGATCTGCAAGCTCTGTATAGTCGCTTAGGGTGACTTTGAAGCCATGTCCCATTACAGGTGTTATGACCGCAAGTAAAAGTATCACAGCAAGCACTGATCTAAGCTGTTTTTTCAAAGTTCCCTCAGGTGTGGCAATATCCGTCATAGAAGTTATCACGCCTATAATGCAGGCAATAAATATCACTGATTTAACTGTATTCATTTTAAGCTCCTGTGTTCATGGCTGTCATTATTACAACTGATGTGGAAATAACGAACATTATAGAATAAGCCGCAAGGATGCTCACACCAATTGATAAAACCGAGTTTATGCTTTTAAGAAGTCCACCACTGTTGCTTATGCCAAAAATATCGTTTATGGTAGCGCCTATCCACACTGCAAGTTTTACTGCAAGAAGCGTAAGCAAAGGTTTCACAACTATCACAGACATTATTATAACGCCTATCACGCCGACGCTTGTTCTTATTACGCCTATACTTCCCTTTACCGCTGAATAAGCTTCAGAGACCGAGCCGCCTATGACAGGTATAAAGCTTGAAGCCGCAAATTTAACGGCTCTTGCGGAGAGATTATCAGCCGCCGCTCCTGCAAAGCTTTGAATAGATAACAGCCCTGTAAAAAGGGTCATCACAATGCTAAGCACCCATATGACCAGCTTTTTCACCGACTCTGCAAGGCTTCCAAGGTCAAGAGATGGGTTTATTGCAGAAACAAGGGTCACTGCAAGCACTGCCGACAAAAACGGCACAAGTATCGTATCTGCCAATATACCTGCGCTTTCACATATTATCAGCATAACGCCGTAATAGCCTGCTCCTGCCGCCGCACTACCGCCTGCTGTCGCCACGCTTGAAAATATGGGTATGTAGGACATCATGAATCTGTTCATTTGTTCCATGGAAGTCTTTACAGAATAAAGGCTGTCGGTGACAGTATCGCTTATAACAAGCACTGTGGTAAGAACACATATGAGCGTGAATACCTTGTCCACTGTACCCTCAGCTGACATTGACCTTACCAACACGCAGAGCATAGTGGCGGCTGTTATTTTCCCGAGCATTATAAGAGGGCTTCGCAAAGCAGCGGTAAAGCTTTCAAATATATGCTTTATCACATCAGAGACACTTATATTTGCGGCAGAGGACGGATCTTCCAACGTGATGTTATTATCTTCAAGTACAGTTTTTACATCTTCATCACCCTCAAAAGAAAGTCCCTCGTTTATTTCGCTTATGAGCCTGTCATAATATTCATTGTTCTGTTCCTCACTGTCTGCATATACTCCCTGTGGTGTAAACATGACCGCAAGTACTATGATGACAGTGGCAATTATTTTTTTCATATGTCAATCCTATATAAGCAATGCTTTTACTATTTCTACAAATGCTTTGAAAAGCGGCAGCGATACCGAAAGCATTGCAAGCTTTCCTGCCAAAGTGACCTGTGACGCAAGTGCGTTTTCTCCGCAGTCCTTACAATAATCAGATGCAAGCTGTACGATATAGCATATGCCAAGTGACTTGAACAGTATGGTAAGATACATATTGTCGATTCCTGACAGAGTGAAAAGGTCCTCAAATACAGAGATAAGTTCTTTCACAAATGCCACCGAATGAAAAAGCACCAGTGCCGCCGCCGCAAGCACAGCCGCATATTTTATCTCACGACTGTCTTTCTCAATGGCTTTGCACACTATGGTTGAGAAAATACAAAAGCACGCTATTGTAAATATTTTCATTAATACAATCCAAACACTTCTTTTATCGTTTCAAATAGATTTCCGATCTGCCTTACTATCATAAGCAGAACGACAATAAGCCCTGCAAGAGTTGTCATCATTGCCTGCTCGTCACGCTCCGCTCGTTTCAGCAAGAGATTTAACACGGCAACGATAATTCCTATGGCAGCGATTTTGAAAATAAGATCTATGTCCATAAAATTTTGTTCCCTTCATTATGGTTATCCTTTGCTATGGCTATATTAGCAGAATAGCGATAAAAGCCCCGCTGAGAACGCCCAAAGCCCTGCATAGCCGCACCTGTGAGGTGAAATTCTCTGAAAGTCTGCTTATCTGCTCATCAAGTGCGGCAAGGCTCATGGAAATGTATGCAAGCTGTCCATTTGTGTCTGTTGTACCGAGTTTTTCAAAAAAATCTATGGCGGTCTGCCTGATTTCATTGTCAAAAAGCTTTGACTTATATATATCCTCGGTTATTTTTCTGCGGACATCAGGCGAAGAGGTATCTTGCGACAAAAATGTAAAGTCAGAATAATCCTTCTGCAAGCTAAGCTTTAAGATAATTTCCCCGAAAGTCATTCCACCCTCAACCATTGCCCTTGTTTCAAATATCAACCGTCTGAGAAGCTTGAGATATTTCATTTGCCGTATCTTGTCCGTCGCCATTGCACATCCCATTTGTGTGCAGGCGGATATAATCAGCACACAGCCTATTAGCTTTATCATTTCATGCTCCTGTTTTTGTAAATGATACCAGCCTGCCACACATTGTTCCTGTGCCTAGTACCGCAAGTGCGTCGAAAGCCTTATCTTTTATGAGTTTTGAGATATAACGCCGCTTTTTAAGCTCATCAAGGCTTGAAGCATGGCATGAAGCAATAAGCTTCACTCCTGAGTTGAGCGCATACTGCAAAGCTTCGTTGTCCTCAGAAGAACCTATCTCGTCGCATATGAGTATTTTCGGTGACATGACCTTGACAGCCGTCATTATGCCCTCATATTTGTTGTAGGAATTAAACACGTCTGTCATTGCACCTATAAGATTTTGCGGCTCACCTGCCACTGTTGCGGCAAACTCGTTTCGCTCGTCTATAAGCGCAACACGCCAGCGTTCGCCAAGCTTTCTTGCAAGATCACGAAGCACTGTAGTTTTTCCTCCCGATGGCGGTGAAGCAATAAGCAGGCTCATTGGTTTGTCAGAAAAGCATTTTGCATATATCTCGTCTGAACTGCCTATCATTTCACGAGCTATCCTTATACTAAGAGAAGATATATTTTTTACCGACTCCACGGCATAACTCCTTGCAGGATCAAGAACGGCAGTTCCGCAGAAGCCTACTCTGCACCCTCCTGAAACCGTTATGTAGCCTCTTGCTATCTCACGGTGAAAGCTGTGAAGAGAGTTCTGAAATGCTCGCTGATAGATAGTTTCAATATCATCTGTGGTAACTTGAACGCTATCCCCGATATTGTTCATTAGTCTGCCGTTATCATTAACGAAATACTCTTTCGAGAATATGGTAACAGACAGCCGTCTGCCTCTGCGAAGTCTTATTTCCTGTATCCTGTCACGCTCTATTTCTGGCACTGACATAATTGCTCCCCTTATGCGAGGGGTGAGCAGTTCGTAAACGTATTTTATCTTGCTGACTTCTCTTATCATTTTTTTCACGCTCCTTTTGACTTGTCCTATGAAATAACTATGCTGTGAGCCTGCATTTTAGTACAAGATATTTGTATTCTCCTACATACGCAGATATCCATTATTGTATTTAATTATCACGCAAAATGCTTGAAATAATGTTGTATTTGTGATATAATGTTAATGCAATATGCACAAATATTGTGAAGATAAAAGAAACATACAAAACAAAGGAGAAAATTATGAACAACAGCTTAACTGAAGAACAGGTAAAAGTACTGAATATGTCACAAAGCGTGATAAATGAGGTAAGAAAGGTCATTATCGGCAAAGACGAGATAATCATAAAAGTCCTGCTGTCCATACTTGCAGGCGGTCATATCCTTATTGAGGATATTCCGGGAGTAGGAAAGACCACTCTTGCCGTGGCTCTTTCAAAGGCGCTTTCACTTGACTATAAAAGACTACAATTCACCCCTGATGTTTTGCCAACAGACGTGACAGGTTTTACCATACTAAATAAAGAAACACACAAGTTTGAATATAAGCAGGGTGCAGCACTCACAAATCTTTTTCTTGCAGACGAGATAAACAGAACCTCAAGTAAGACGCAGTCTGCGCTTCTTGAAGTAATGGAGGAGGGCAAGGTAACTGTAGATGGTATCACGCATAAAATGCCTGACCCTTATATCGTTATCGCAACGCAAAACCCGGTTGGCTCTATAGGTACGCAAATGCTCCCTGAGTCGCAAATGGACAGATTTATCGTAAGGATCACAATGGGTTATCCTAATCTTGAAAGCGAAGTCGCAATGCTAAAATCAAAGCAAAATCTCGTCCCTGTAGATAATGTAAGGCCTGTGGTGTCTGCGGAGGATATCCTTCAGGCAAGAAAAGTTGTGGAAAATATTTATGTTTCAGATCAGGTTTTCCAGTATATCGTTATGCTTGCAAATGCAACTAGACACAATGAATATATAAAGCTGGGTCTTTCACCTAGAGGAACTATCGCACTACTAAGAATGACAAAGGCGACAGCGCTTCTTAAAGGCAGAGATTATGTTATCCCCGATGACGTTATATACAGCTTCAAGGACGTTGTTCTTCACAGACTTGTGTTCAACTCAAAGGCAAAGATAAACGGCTTCACAGGAGAACAGATACTCAAAGGAGTTATTTCCTCAGTTCAGGTTCCTAGAGTTAGCAAATAACGGAGGAGCAAATGCTGGTTTTATATATAATATTATTTATCGCCTCTATTTTCTTCTATATATTATATGTGGGTAGCTTCTCTTTTTATCTCTTTGCATTTTTACTTGTTATGCCTATAATCTTATTCGTTATGCTCAAAAAAATGTCAAAGAAAATAAGCGTTGGTTTTGTGAACACTCAGAAAACCGCAGGCAGATCGTCAAAGATACCTGTTGTGCTGAGATTGCAAAACCGTTCAAAGTTGCCTGTTGCCAACATGATTATAGAGATAGAATATTACAACACACTTGACGGCGACAAAAATACAATGAAGATAAACACTCCCCTTTATCCTGATGATGTTCAGTATCTTACTTTGCACGTTTCTGCAAAGCATTATGGCACTGTCAGAATGAACATAAAACGCTGTCGCATTGTGGATATGCTGAAGCTTTTCAAGGTAAAGGTGAGCACGAATGCAGCGTCACAGCTGTTCGGAGAGAGCACTTTCACTATCGTGCCTGATTATATCCCTATAGAAAACAACATTGCGAATTATGCTGAAATGGGTCTTGAAACCGATGATTATTCCAAGACATCAAAGGGCGATGATCCCTCTGAGATTTTTGATATACACGAATATCATGATGGTGACAAAATAAACAGGATACACTGGAAGCTTACTGCAAAGCAGGATAAGACTATGGTCAAGGATTACTCTCTGCCAATATCAAACTCTATCGTGCTTATGGCGGATCTCCACCTTGATACAAATACAGACGATTATATGCTCATATATGATACTCTTGTAGAGGCTATAGCGTCTATATCCTATTATCTCATAGAAAATGACACACCTCATAAGGTAGTGTGGTATGATAAAAAGAAAGATAACAGCGAAGTAGTGAACGTTACAGACGAAGAAAGTGCAAGGCTGCTTATAAGTCTGCTGTTGCAGGCTTCTGTTTATGATGAGCCTGACCTGTCTATGATAAATTACATCAATGAACCTGAGAGATATAAATGCGGTCACTTGATGTATTTTTCTCCCGCATATAACAGCAATCTCAGCGGCGTTATGAACGATAACGATCTGGCGTTCCGCTATTCCTATATGCTTATCACAAACAAAAAGAAAGACGACGTTATAAACGATGAGTTTGCAGAGGTCGTGAACGTTACTGCAAAACACGTTGCCGAAAGCATACAGGAAATATGTCTATAAAGGTGACAACATGAAAAAGAAAAGAATAAAAAGCAAAAACAAAGATATAGGATTTATCAGCAGCAATGGTATCTGCATTGACGGAGATATCCTTATGAATTGTGAGCGTGAGCATAATTCAGGCTCATTTCTATGGTTTCAGATACTTCTGACCTTTGTGGCGACCATATGCACAGCGTTTATGGCAGTATCATTCCTTGATATGGAAATATACAAGACCACGATCATATATTACTCCGCCATGCTTTCACTTGTGTTTGGTCTGATGAAATCGTCACACAAGATAATTAAGTTTTCTGCACTTGGTGTGATGATACTTCATGTAATTTACCTTGTGAGCAGGATATCTACAATAAAATACGGCTTGTTCGTTGTTATAGACAGATATCTTTCAAGGGCAAATCAACCTAACTCAACTCTTGGCGTTCAGCTTAGTGGAATTTCTACTATCGACTACCCATATCTTGCGTCAAATTTTTTTGTATTTTTTATAACTCTTGTTTGCCTTGGAACGGCAGCAGCCTGCCTTTATAGGATAGATTTTCCACTGCTGTTCATCATTACATTTCCTGTTTTCGAGCTTGGAATGTATTGGGGCTGGGAGCCGTCAATGTGGACTGTTATTGGTCTGTTTGTATGCTGGGTGACAGTGCTTGCACTGCACATAATAAACCACACAACTAATAAGGCAGGAAGAAAAAACACCTTTGCGGTGCATGAGCGAAAACGCACGTTTTATTTTACATCTGAAAAGCAAAAAGCTTGTTTCTATAACGTATTCATGAAATTCACGGCTATTTTAAGCTCGTTGGTACTTGTAGTTATAATGCTTTTCTCAGCAATAACAGGCTTTACACGTCCTGAGTCATTTGCAAAATACAGACATGATATTTCTACAGCAGTGTCAAATTTCTCTCTCACTGACCTGAGAAATGCTTTTTCAGATTATGACGGCGGATTTGATCTGTTTGGTATAAAAACAGTTGGTGGCACAAACGGAGGCGTTCTTGGAAAGACAGCAGGCATTAGCTTCAACGGCTCAACAGCACTAAAAGTGGTCACTCCAAAATTCTCTAATACACTATATCTCCGTGGATATGTAGCAGGCGTTTATAACGACAATAGCTGGACTCCTGTTGACGTGAATGGCAATGAAGACACCTTCTCTGATGATTTTGAGCAAGGCAAGATATGGGTGCAGGATCTGGATTATGACCTTATCCAACGCAAATACGCTGATCTGACCCCTGCTCAGATTTCTGTATCTGTTCTCGGCGCAAGCAAGAAATTTGTGTATGCGCCATACGCTTCTTTATATTCAAGTGATGGAAATACAGACGATAAAAAAATGCGTCCTACCACTGAGTCATATGTCAAATTAAGTTCAACAAAGTATTCTCTTTACTATTTTGACCCCTCTCTTATAGAAGGAAGGCTTGAAGCCCTCCCTGAGGCTATAGCCACAGAAGTGCCTGCATTGTCTGTTAATAAGGACAGAGGTGTTGACGCTTACTCAGAGTTTGTTCACCAGAAATATATGGACGTTTCAAAGTCTGATGAGCTTGATAAGGCATATAAAGAGATACTCAACGAATATCTTGGCGTGGATATTTACCACAAGGGTGATTGGACTTATGAAGAAATAAGCACTGCAATAAAAAACTATTTCTCTGATAACTTCACTTATACCCTTGAACCGGGTGTTACTCCAAAAGGTGAAGATTTCATAGATTATTTTTTAGGTACACAAAAGGAGGGCTATTGTTCATATTTCGCAACAGCGGGTGCAGAGCTTTTAAGAATGTTTGGCTATCCGTCAAGATATGTAGAGGGATATGTGGTGCTTAATTCACAGCTCGGTGAACCTGAAGATGATTCAACATATGAGGTAAGTGTAAAGGACAAATGTGCGCACGCATGGGCTGAGGTATTTATAGACAATGCAGGTTGGTATCCTGCAGAATTCACACCAGGTTATGATAATGATAATCCTAATCTTACACAACAAGAGAAAGACCCTAAGGAAGTCACAACAACTAAAAGCACAGAAAGCAAGCCTACGACTACCACACAAAATGGCGGTCAGGGTGGCACAACTTCAGTGGTTACTAAAAAGCCTGCAAACAGTTCAAAAGCTTCAACAACAAAGAAAACAAATTCTGCAAGCAACGGACATGGAGCCGGAGTGATGTCAGGCACTGGGAAAACTTCTGTTTCATCAAGAATAACAGAAAACAACAGCGACCATGGCTCATTTGTAGGAATTTTCATCACTCTGGGCGGACTTCTGATTATAGGCTTCGGTGTTGTAGTCCATAGAGATATAAAAGTAAAAAAAATGCGTTCGGAACTAAGTAATGGGGACAATAGATCACGCACTGTGGCGGTATACCGCTATATGCTCAAATATTTAAAGCTTATAGGCATTACCGACAGCAGAAATATTACAGACTTACAGCTTTGTGACAGGTTAACAGAAAAATGCCAGGAAATGCAAATCAATGATTTCTCTCATATGATAAAATATATCGGAGAACTTGCAGTCAAAGCGGAAATGAGCAACTCAGTAATATCTGATGGGGAACTTGAAACCGCACTTTCTTATTTTGAAATCGTAAAGGACAAGATCGTCCTGCCAAAGCTTTCGGGTGCTAAGCTTCTTAATGCAAAATTTGTTTACTGTCTATATTAGAGGGAAAAAGCCACGCTTGGTGTGGCTTTTTTAACCTCAATGATATTACCAAAAAGCTGATCGGTGATTTTTTCATATGAAATATATGTTTAATGCAAATATGGATATGATATTATCAGTAGGATAACTTTTTGAATATTTTAGAAAGGAATGATCGGATTGCGAAAAATAAAAAATACAATAATATTTATTGTTACAGTTGCTATATTTACAATGTTCTGCTCTTGCTGTAAACGCTCTGAGATAAAACTGGGATCCGGCAACGAAGGTGGTATATATTATAAATTTGCTGACACTCTCAGTGATATTGATGAAAACATCACAAATATAAGAACAGCTGGTTCTCAGGCTAACATGAGGCTTTTAAAGGACGGTTTTATCAACATGGGAATAGTCCAAAGTGATGTCCTGTCTGAAGCAGTGAATGGCACAGGAGATTTTAATGGTAACAAAATAAACAACGTTCGTGCAGTTGCGGCTCTTTACATGGAGTCTTTTCAGATAATCGTTCCGGCTGACTCAGATATTCAAACTCCTGCTGATCTTAAAGGCAAAAAGGTCTCTGTGGGCGAAGAAGATTCTGGCGTAGCAAAAAATGCTGAGTACATTTTAAACTCTGTAAGTCTTGACTATAACATGATAGATGTGTGCAACATGAACTATCAGAAGTCTGCTGAGGCACTTAAAAACGGCTCTATCGATGCATTTTTCGTGGTACTTGGTGCTCCATGTGATGTTATAACACAGCTTTCTGAGGAAATGGATATAAGAATATTGCCTCTTGATGACAGAACGATATCATATATGACAAATCTTTATGACGGATACTATGAAACTGTAATAAAGGCAGGAACTTATAAAGGCATTGACGAGGACGTCAAGACTGTCGGCGTAAAGGCTGTTCTTGTGGCAAGCCAAAAGATGGACAGCGACACTGTAGCGGATATCACGAAAATGCTTTTTGAGGAAAATGACCAGATAAAGAAAAGGATCTCATTTGCGAATAATGACACAAAATTTGCGACAGATAATATCCCGTGTGCTTTTCATAAAGGGGCAGTGGAATATTATAACAGCATTGGAACTGCTATAACAGAGGAGGATCAAATTTGAAAACAATAAATGTGGATATGTATCAAACTCTTGCGGTGGCAGTAGGAGTCTTGTATTTAGGGGGATTTCTCAAAAAGAAAGTCAGATTTCTTGAAACCTTCTGTATTCCCTCTCCTGTCATCGGCGGAGTTATTTTTGCTATCATATCATGTATTCTTCACGTCGCAGGAATAGTCGAATTTCAGTTTGATGAAACGCTAAAAACGGTTTGCATGGTCATGTTCTTCACTTCTGTTGGCTTTCAGGCAAACATTAAAGTTTTGAAAGCAGGAGGTAAAAGTCTTATTGTATTTTTATTATGCCTGATAGTTCTGATATTTGCGCAGAATGCGGTTGCCGTAGGACTTTCAAAGCTATTGGGAGTAAGCTCGCTGGTAGGTATGTGTACAGGATCTATCCCTATGGTAGGCGGTCACGGAACGTCAGGTGCTTTTGGCACAGTGCTTGAGGACCTTGGTCAGCAAGGAGCAACAAGCCTCTGCACAGCAGCGGCTACTTTTGGATTGATTATAGGCTCTGTAATGGGCGGACCTATCGGCAGAAAGCTTATACTCAAACACGATCTGCTGAAAACTGTTATTCCTGAGGACGACTCTATACTTGTCGAGGACGAACAAAAACATCACCGTTCTGTAAGCATGTATGCACCTGCAGCTTATCAGCTTGCGATAGCAATGGGAATAGGCACGTTTGTATCATGGGTGCTTTCATATTCAGGCATGACTTTTCCTGTGTATATCGGATCAATGATCGTTGCAGCATTTATGAGAAACATCGGTGAATACAGCGGTAAAATACACATACACATGGGTGAAATAAATGATATTGGTGGTATTTGTCTTTCGCTTTTTCTCGGAATAGCCATGATAACATTGAAACTCTGGCAGCTTGCCGAGCTTGCATTGCCTATGATAATCATGCTTGTTGCACAGGTGCTTCTTATGGCAATGTTCTCATACTTTATCGTATATAATATAATGGGCAGAAACTATGATGCGGCAGTGCTTGCGGCAGGAACTTGCGGCTTCGGAATGGGTGCAACGCCAAACGCTATGGCTAATATGCAGGCTTTAACAGCAAAATTTGCCCCTTCAATAAAGGCTTATATGCTTGTTCCTATTGTCGGAAGTATGTTTGCCGATTTTATAAACAGCCTTGTTATAACAGGATTTATCAACTTTATTAATTAACGGAGGAAAAGAATATGAACAAAAAGAACAAACATCTTGACTGTTATACAGATAACCTTGCTTTTCCAGAAGTTCACGTTGAAGATGTAAAAACTGAGAATGATGAAAACGAAAATAATAACGAATCAGGCGTAATATTCGACAACTTAGCAATACCTGAGATAAAAATAAAGTCCAAGAAAAGGAAAAGATAACAAAAAAAACGATTTTCTGTTTATTTTCAGAAAATCGTTTTTTTTATTTCATATTGGAGATATATTCTCTTATCTCTTTTTCCACACGGATAACGTCCTCGTGAAGCTCCTGAGCTGACATTCTGAAAGCACCGCTGCCCATGATTATGACCTGCTCCATGCCGTCAGATGTGGCGACCCTTACCTTATGCTCTCGGCTGAGCTTGTGAGCAGTGCGTTCGATATAAGTGTCAGCCGTTTCGGCTTCTTTGGTGTAAACTATACTGATATTGTGGTAATTTTCCACTACACGCTCCTGCTCTTTGACCTTGTATGCGTCAAAGACGAGTATCAGCTCACATTGCTTGTATCCCTGATAGTTGCAAAGCCTGTTCACAAGCATACTTCGTGCAAGGTCAAGGCTCTCATTGGCAGCCTTTTTCAGCTCGTCCCAAGAGAAAATTATGTTATAGCCGTCAACCAGCAAATATTCCACGCCTGAGTATATCTGCTTCGGCTTTGACGCTGACTTTACAGATTTTTCAGGTCTGCGCATCGCATAGTACTTATCACGTTCTATCTTTCCGTAAGTGCGCTCAAATATCTCCATAAGCTCCTTATCACTTGCTGCACGTCTTACAAAATCTTCGGCACAAGCGTATGTCTGTGGCTGAGAAACCTGCCTGCGTTTGTCCTCTGGAGGTATGTGAAGCTTATCAGGGACTTCGTTCCATTTGACATTGTAACCTGCGCCATGAGTGCAAAATACAGAATCTGCCGTATTTTCAAGATCTCTGTCAGGATCGTAGCCATATTCTTCAAGCACAACTTCTGTATTATGACATTCACGGTAACCGTCAGAAGTGCATATCAGCTTTCCAACGCCCTTGGTGTAGCTTATGACCTGCGACTGATATCCACGCATTTCCGCCACTGGTGCGCTTCCCTTTATAACGGAAAATTCGCCCGATACCTCCGGCTGTGAGAAAACTCCGCCCATGTTCTGTATATCTGTTATAGCACGTCCCACGTTCTGCTGTGGAACTTCAAGTGTGAAGCTGTAATAAGGCTCAAGAAGAACGGACTTTGCGTTTCTAAGTCCCTGTCTGACGGCACGATATGTTGCTTGACGAAAGTCGCCGCCCTCAGTGTGTTTAAGGTGCGCTCTTCCCGAAACGAGCGTTATTTTCATATCTGTAATAGGAGAGCCTGTGAGAACGCCAAGATACTTTTTCTCCTGCAAATGGGTAAGAATAAGTCTTTGCCAGTTTTTGTCCAGCGCATCTTCACTGCATTCGGTTGCAAAACGCAGACCCTTGCCACGCTCCAGCGGCTCAAGCTTCAAATGCACCTCAGCATAATGCCTGAGCGGCTCATAGTGACCATAGCCGTAGACAGACTCTGCAATAGTTTCTTTGTATGCAATGCTTCCCTCGCCAAAATCAATGTCGATATCAAAGCGCCGCTTGAAAATGCTTTTCAGTATTTCAAGCTGCACCTCACCCATTATACTGATATGTATTTCGCCAAGCTGTTCATTCCAATCGACGTGAAGCTGTGGATCTTCATTTTCAAGCACACGGAAATACGACAGCAGAGTGTGCATATCCAAATCACGCACAGGCTCGACACGATAGGTAAGAACGGGTTCCAACAGTGGTTTTGCAGAATCCTGCTCAAAACCAAGCCCCTGCCCTGCATAGGTTTTAGTCAACCCCTCAACAGCGCAAACAACGCCAGTTTCAGCGTTATCCGCATTACGATATTTTGCCCCTGAATATATTCTTATCCTGCTGACCTTTTCCGAGAAGCTTTCACCGTCAGCCGATGTGTAATCTACTAGATCTCTAACCTTAAGACAGCCACCTGTTATCTTCATAAAAGTCAGACGTGAGCCACTGTCCTCTGAAATTTTATACACTTTTGCACCAAAAGTACCGCTGTCATTTACACACGGTGCAAGCTCTGCAAGGGCGTTCATAAATTTTTCTATGCCCTGTGATTTTAAAGCTGAGCCGAAAAAGCATGGAAATACTTTTCTATGAGCCACGGCATCTGACAGTATCTTGTCAGACATTGATCCTGTTTCAAGAAACTCATTCATAATATTTTCATCAAAAAGGGCGCAATCCTCTGCGACTTCGGACTTCATACGGCAGAAATCCACAAATCCACTGCCAAGGCGACCCTCTAGGCTGTTCATAACAAAAGTCTTATCAGCACCGTCCAAGTCCATTTTGTTTACAAAAACAAAGGTTGGAACGTTATAACGCTTTAACAGCCTCCAAAGAGTTTTGGTATGGCTCTGCACACCGTCTGTGCCACTTATAACAAGCACAGCAAGATCAAGCACCTGTAATGCACGCTCAGTTTCCGCTGAGAAATCGACATGACCTGGTGTGTCAAGCAAGGTGAAAGATGTGTTTTTATATTCAAATTCTGCGGGTTTTGAGAAAACAGTTATACCTCTGTTTTTTTCAATCATATCCGTGTCAAGAAAAGCGTCGCCGTGGTCTACACGTCCGACCTTTCTTATTTTGCCAGACAAATAAAGCATTGCTTCCGAAAGCGTCGTCTTGCCTGAGTCGACGTGGGCGATTATGCCTATTACTGTTTTTTTCATATTTTCTTCCTATTTACTAAATTTCAATGTACTCCATTTCATTCTTCATTTGCACAAATCCAAACTTTTCATATAAAGACATGCCCATTTCTGCGATATAAAGGGTTCGTATATATGCTTTCTTCATGCTATCTAATTATAAATCATTTTCAAGAAAGTTTTGTATTTTATCATTAAGAAACATCAGAACATCCTTATGATCAGACAAAATGTCCGTTTCAAATCTTTCCTTATTTAGAAAGTATTCAACCATAATTCTATTATCATCCTGATACGATTCTAATAAACTTTCTATCGACAAGGGATAAACTCCTGTTGCACAAAAGCGTTCTTGTCTTAATGCAAACATGAGCGGCTTCAAAATATATGTCGAAATTTTTTGGTGCGTAAGTAATTCTTTTGGCTCATCTACACATATATAATGGCGAACACTCATTAAAATATTTGCTAAATTTTTCTTATAGGATAACTGTATCTTTTCATTTATATTTTCGATTTTCACCAATTGCTCACCATACAATAAAACACTATTTAGTTCAGCAATTGCATATTCTGACCAATCTTCAAATATTTTGCTTTTATATTCGTCTACGGATAAGCATTGAGTATTTATCTCCAACAAATCATAAGGGATAGATGTGTTTCTTGCACAATGCCCAACATTTTCTAAGACATATTGATTTATTGTACTAAAGATACAAAACACGTCTAAATCAGAATTATCATTTGCATCTCCTCTCGCATAACTTCCAGTCAAATAAACCATTAATAAGTATTCACCTAATCTATTTTTTAAGGCTGACACAAATTCACTCAATACTTTCTCATAATCATGATTTACTTTATTTGCTGGTATCACTCTTCTCATAAACAAGTTCCTTCATTATTTAGTCTGTTACTTCCGGGTCTCCAATTTCTTCATTTCCTAAATAAACTTTATACGCTTTTCCTTCATACAAATTCATGATCTGTCGGCGTAATTTTGAAGGATATAATGGTGTTGTATTTAATGTTTTAATATCTAACCAATCATATCCAACTTGATTTGTATCACTTTGCAAGACGACATTTTCAAGTTTTCCAATATACTCACATAAAAACACCAAATCTACACGATGAAATTTTTCTCCATGTAAACCCTCTATAACAAACGCTAAATCTTTCACAACTACCCGCAATCCCATTTCTTCTGCCACTTCTCTACAAACTGCTTCAGGAAGAAGTTCCTCCACATCTTGTCCGCCGCCGGGCATAATATACCATTCTTCTTTTCCGTCACTTATTTTGATTGCCAACATCTTATCATCTTTAATAATTAATGCTTTTGCTGCATTTCTTACAGTTCTATCCATAATATCTCCAACGTTACTTGTATCGCTGTGGAACTGTTGTCACCACAAACATATTATCCTATACGCTAAACTGCCATGCCCTATAAAAAGCGGCATGTTTAACCAATGTGTGTAAACAACACCGCTAAGCTAACTGTCCTGATTTACTGCGCTTTCCTTGTTATCAATACCACACACTCCACGTGGCTCGGTTGTTCAACGAAAAACATACTCAACCCCTATTGTACAAGGGAATGGTGGAAC